>JADLEZ010000275.1 GCA_020845855.1 Burkholderiales bacterium | reverse complement strand
TTCGTGCACGCCGGACAGGCCGACTTCCTGACCCGCGCCGCGCCGGCGCCGCACGGCATCCTGCTCGCCAATCCGCCCTACGGCGTGCGCCTCGCGGACCAAGAGAACCTCGCGGTGTTGTATCCCAAATGGGGCGACGCGCTCAAGCAGCGCTTTGCCGGCTGGACCGCGTACTTCTTCACGGGCGACCTCGCGCTGCCGAAGCTCATCCACCTCAAGGTCCGGCGCAAGGTGCCGCTCATGAACGGCGCGATCGAATGCCGGCTGTTCGAGTTTCCCATGGTCGCCGGCCGGCCGGCGGATGCTAAGATCTAGCGCGGATGCCCTCTGTCGAGTCTGCCATGCCCATGCTTCCCGCCCGCCACTACGTCTCCGAGCACACACAGTTCGTGCGCGAGCTTCTGCGGGAAAAGCCCGACCTTACGCGCAAGCAGCGCGAGGGCCGCGCGATCTTTTGGGATAAAACGCCGCGGGAGCTCGCCGAGCGCGCGCGCATGGACGAGCGGCGCGTGCCCCAGCCCGCGTACGTCTACTACGAGGTCGACTAGCAGGCGGCGAGCTCCACCGCGCCGTGGATGAAGTACCGCGGCGTGTGCACGACACGTGACGCAAAGCCCAGCGCGCGCAACCGGCGCGCAAGCCCGCCGGGCTCGTGGAAGACCTTGACGATGCGGTATTCGCTTCCGTCGTTGAGCTTGCGCTCCGCCACACCCGCCGCACGGTCGGGGCGCGCGTGGTTCTTCGCGGTCGACGTCATGTCCCAGCCGGAGTCGATGACGTAGGCGGCGCCGCCGTGTTTGAGCGCAGCGCGCACGCGCCGCCAGAACTCGTCGAAGCGGTCGTCCGGGACGTGCGACAGCCAGAAGCTCATGAACACGAGGTCGTAGCGCACCTGCGGTTGCCAATCGAACAGGTCGACCAGCGCGTACTCGACGTTGGCTGAATCGACGCGTGCGCGGTTGATCGCCTGCACTTCCGGGGAAGCGTCGAGCGCCAGGAGGTGACCCACGCGCGGCGCGACCCAGCGCGTGAAGAGCCCCGTGCCGCAGGCGAGCTCGACGGCGTCGCGCGGCTTGCGCACGTCGAGCCACGCGCGCAGCGCCGACTCGACCTCGTTCACGTCCGCGTTCCACGCGGCGTTGAGCTCGGCGCCGTGGTCGTAGCGGCCGGTGCGCAACCACCACTCGTCGTACTCGCCCGCACGCTTGCGGTAGTACGCCACCTGCTC
Organism: Burkholderiales bacterium; assembly: GCA_020845855.1. Classification (GTDB taxonomy): domain Bacteria; phylum Pseudomonadota; class Gammaproteobacteria; order Burkholderiales; family Casimicrobiaceae; genus VBCG01. The sequence goes on along the minus strand of JADLEZ010000275.1, from coordinate 13,634 downwards.
GGCGAGGATCGCGGGGTCGGTCGCGGCAATGTCGCTCATGACCCGCGATGTTAGCGCACGCGGCTAGAATGCGCGCCATGCGAAGCTCCCTGCGCTGGTTCCTGGGCTTTCTCGCGGTAGTCGCGGCCGTCGCGGGCGTGGAGGTCTACTCGCTCATCGCGCACAACCGCGAGCGCGCGGCCGTGGCGCCCAGGGTCGCCGCGCCCGTGGCCGCGCCGGCCGCGGGGCCGTTCGGTTCCGTCGACGCGCCGGCCGCCGAAGCGGTGGTCGGCCCGCGGGTGACGATCTCCGGCTGGGCGCTCGACCCGGCAGGGATCAAGGCAGTGGAGGTACGCGTCGGCGGCCGCGCGTTCACGGCGCACACCGGTCTGCCGCGGCCCGACGTGGCCAAAGCGAAATCGGAGATCCCGAACAACGCCAACGGCGGCTACGAATTCACCGGCGACTTCTCGGAGCTCCCCCCCGCGGACCGGCGCACACTGGTCGTCGTCGCGATCGCCAACGACGGCCGCGAGAAGATCTTGGGCGCGCTAAGCCTGATCGACGCGGCGGCGATTCGGCGGTGGTCGGCGTTCGCGCGGCGCAACGCGACGCCCTTCTATCTCCTGCCGGCGCTGTCGGGCATTCACGAGGGCGGCGCCGCGGAGCTCGACACGATCTACGCGCCGTACCTGTCGCCGACGGTGCGCGCAGGCTTTCGGGTGCCGATCCTCTACCTGCGCATGACCAAGGGTACCGGCGCGGACTACGCCTTCGACCCCGACTGGGACGCTACCCGCAAATGCGGTGAGCGCCTGATCAGCGGCGACTCGCTCGCCACGGTGCTCGCGCATTCGCGCGACAAACGGCTGCCCGTCCTGATCACCCTCAACGGCGGCATCTGGGCGGACGCGTACTGCGCGCAGCCGCAGTGGGACATCAACGACAAGCTCGAGGAGGAGCCGCGCAATTGCCAGTGGAACGAGAAGAACGAGGTGATGCCCGACGGCTTCCTCAAGGACCTGCCGGGCTCGCAGGAAGCGCCCGAGCTCGCGCGCTCGCTCACGTTCAACGTCTACGCGACGGAGGTGCGCCATTACAAGAAGCGCAACCTGCAGCAGGCCGGGGGCGCGATCGCCGCGTTCGCGCGCGCGCACCCCGACCTCTTCGTCGGTGTCAACCTCGACCCCGACGTCTACCTCAACCCGTTCTTCGCCGAGCAGCAGTGGTACGACTACAACCCGGGAACGCTGCGCCAGTTCCGCGAATGGTTGGCCGGCAGTGGGCCCTACGCGGGCAAGCCGCAAGGCGGCGCACCGGACCTTCGCGCGTATCGCCGCGCGCAGCCTCTCACTCTCGCGGACGTGAACCGCATCGCGGGACAGCGCTGGCGTTCGTGGCAGGAAGTCGACCCGCCGCGCACGTTCCCGCGCGATGGCGCGCGGCCGTACTGGCAGGACCCGTGGTTCCGCGAATGGGAGCTATTCCGCCGCCACCTCGTGCACCTGCACTACGACGAGCTCGCGCAATGGCTGGTCGAGGTCGGCATCTCCCGCGACCGCATCTGGTCGTCGCAGGGCCTCATGGCGCCGCGCGGCAGCGCGATGCCGTTCGCGATCGAGCTTGCGAGCCCGCCGCGCAACTACGACTCGGGCGGCATGACGCTCGCAGGGTCGAAGCCCGCGCTGGGACATCTGGGCGTCATCCTCTACGGCGAGGCGGCGGTGAACGACGTGCCGATGGACAACGGGCTGTCGCTGTTCGCCACCCTCGCCGCGATCGACCCCTCGTGGGCGGTCGTCGAGTACAACACCGCGGACTTGCGCGACCCGAAAGTGCCGCCCACCTACGCGGCGGCGTACCGCGGCTTGCGCGACCTCTGGAACTTCGGCGCGCGCTTCATGTCGCCGATGGCGTGGAACGGCAGCAACGGCGCCTTCGTCGGGCAGCCCGGCTACTCGACGTTCACCGCGTGGCGCAACACTCCGCTCGAGGATGCCGCGCGCGACTTCATGGTTGCGCGCGCGGGCCTGCCGCTCGGCGCGATCCTGTACACGTTCGGCACACCGGGACACGCCGACGGCGACGGCTGGACCGCCGACGTGGGCGCGATCAAGCTCGGCCGCGGCGCGCTGACGCTCGAACCCGACGACAACGGCCGTGTCGTACTGCTGTCGCCGAGGGGGTTGCCGGCGACGGCGCAGCGCGGCGAGGACTTCGTGCTCGGGCTCGACGCGCGTTCGGGGCTGCGGCGCGTGCGCATCCAGGCGCGGCGCGCGCTGGACAGCGGATGGGAAACGCTGGCGGACGCATCGGGGCCCGCGTTGCGCGTGACCGAGGCCGGCCTTGCGATCAAACGCAACCCGACCGCGCGATCGGCTCCCGTGGATCAGCTGCGGATCGAGATGACGTTTCGGGCGAACACGGTCAAGCCGCTCGCGCGGATCGCGATCCTTTGACCCTCGAGACGGCGGCCGCAATGGGTGTCGAGCTCCTTACCGAAGCGCAGTATCGTGAGCTGCAACAGCTCGGCGAGTTCGATACGAAGACATCCAGCTGGATAGCCACGCCTCCCGACGTCCGCTCACTCGGCGGGGCGCTCTTTTGCGATCGGCGCTACGGCAAGGTGTTCGTGTATCACAACGGGGCACAGTCGTACTACGCCGCACGGGGCTTCCGCAGCCTGCTTCGCGTGTGAACCGGCCTCGTCCCGAATACGAGGAGCGAACGATGGACAACGAGCCGGCGGGGCCTGAGACAAAAGGTGTTTCGGTCTCGGTCGGCATCGTCAGGAACGACGCGGTTCGTTGAAACCGTGTCATTCCGAGCGCAGCGAGGAATCTTGCTTTTCGCAAGCGCTTGCTGTTCTTGGAACAGCAGATCCCTCGCGCTGCTCGGGATGACACGGTTTTGCAGATCCCTCGCGCTCCTCGGGATGACACGTCTGCAGGATGCTCGCAAACGCGCGCTACTGAGCCAGCCGCGTAGCGGCGGCGATCGGCGCGCTTCCGGAGGTTACCGCGCAAGAAGCGAAGGGCCGCTCCCGAGCTTCTTGCCGTGACCTCTCCGGGCGCAAGTAGGTCAGCCCGCCGCGAAGCGGCCGCGGACAAGCAACTTGCGCCCGATCACAGCTTCTTGCGGTGACCTCTCAGGGCGCAAGTAGGTCAGCCCGCCGCGAAGCGGCCGCGGACAAGCAACTTGCGCCCGATCACTTCTCGTCGATCTTGTACTCGACGTACGCGCGGTCGCGGATCTGCCGCATGAACTCGCCGAACTGCTCGTCCGACTTGCGCGCGCGAATCGCGGCGCGCGCGAGATCGCGCTTGCGCGCCTGCGACACGTCCTGCGTGCGCCGCTCCTCGACCAGGATCAGGTGCCAGCCGAACGGGGAGCGCACCGGGCCGGAGAGCTCGTTCACCTTGAGCTTGTTCATCGCCTGCTCGAACTCGGGAACGGTGTCGCCCGGATTCACCCAGCCCAACTCGCCGCCCTTCGCGGAGGAGGCGTCCTCGGAGTTGAGGCGCGCCTGATCGGCGAACTTGGCGCCGGTCTCGATGCGGTCCTTGATGCGCTCGATCTTGGCCTTCGCCTCCGCCTCCGACGTCGTCTCGTTGACGCGAACCAGGATGTGGCTCACCCGCGTCTGGTCGACGACCGTCGGCGCGTTGCCGCTGCGCACGTCGTTCAGCTTGACGATGTGGAAGCCGCCCGGGCTGCGCAGCACGGGTGAGACGTCGCCCTTCTTCATGGCCTTCAACTCGGTGACGAACACCGTCGGCAGCCGCGCCGGCGTGCGCCAACCGAGATCGCCGCCGGACACCGCGTCCTGCGCGTCGGAGTATGCCGCGGCGACTTCGCGGAATTCCTTGCCGCTCTTGATTTGCGCGAGCGCCTCCTCCGCGCGCCGGCGGCGCGCCTCGATCTGGTCGGGCGCGGCCTGCTCGGGAACGCCGACCATGATGTGCGCGAGCCGGTATTCCTCCTCGCCGCCCGCCTGCGCCTTGATCGTCGCGAGGTAGTTGTCGACCTCGGCTTCCGACACCTGCACCCGGCTGTCCACCTCGCGCTCGCGCAGGCGCTGAATGGTCACTTCCCTGCGGATGTCCTCGCGGTACTTGGCGTACGAGACCTTCTCGCGATCGAGTGCGCGGCGCAGATCCTCGGGCGTGATCTTGTTCTCCTGCGCGATGCGCAGGATCGTGCGCTCGACGGTCTGGTCGTCGACGCGCACGCCGTTCTCCTTGGCGAACTGCAGCAGCGCGCGATCGATGATCAGGCGCTCGAGCATCTGCGCGTCGAACACGTCGGGCGGCGGCGGGCGCACGTTGTTCGCGCGCATCGTCGACAGGATGACCCGCTTCTGCTCGTCGAGCTCGAATTGGGTGAGCGCCTCGTCGTTGACGACCGCGATCACGCGGTCGAGCGGCACGGTCTGATTGGCGGGACGCGCCGGCGCGGGAGCCGGCCGCGCGGCGCCCGGCGGCGGCCGCGTACCGGCGCCGGGAACCTGGATCTGCGGCTGGTTGACTTGCGCGAATGCAAGCGGAGCGCTCGCCGCGAGGAGAACCGTGAACCACCAATGACGGCTGCGTGCCATCGTCGTACTCTTCTACCTTTCGTCAGAATTCAGGAAGGGGATCGAAGCTGCGGTCGCGCTGCTGGATCGCCGGGTCGTTGCTGCGCAGGTAGCCGGGAACCGTGCGCCGCAGGAGCTCAAGCGGGCTCGTTCCGACACGCGCGAGGCCGTTGAGCTCGAGCTGCACGAATATCGAGTTGGTCCTCGTCTCCGTGGTCGTGGTCAGCTGCTGGCCGACGACGCGCAACACCCAGCACCCTCCATTGTACTCCAACCCCGCCACGGCCTCCAAAGTCTTGCGATCGGGGATGGAGTAGTTCCACGCCCCGAGCAACGTCCAGTTGGCCGACAGCGGCCACTGCGCCGCGAGGTAGGTCTGGTTCAGCTCCGATTGACCGCCCACCTGGTCGACGAGTTCCCGCGAGTAGCGATACACGAGGCTCAGCACCTTGCCCGGGGCCGGCATGTAGCGGGTACCGAGGTTGAAGCGCTGCACCTGCGAAGTTCCGAAGTCGTACTGCATGAGCCCGATCACCGACCACGCATCGGCGATGCGGCCCTCCGCGCCCACGAGGAAATCGGACGAGCCCGCCTTCTGCGGCGTGGTGCCCGGCAGGTTCACCTGCTGGTCCTCGAAATAGAAGCGCTGCCCCACGGCGAGGCGGAAGCGCTCGGCGCCGGTGACGGGATCGAGCAGGCGCGACGTGACCGCGAGCGCCAACTGGTTGGTGTCGCCCACGCGATCGCCGCCGATGAAGCGGTTCTCGCTGAAGAGCTGCGTGAAGTTGAAGTCGTCCAGCACGGTGTCGAAGACCGGGAACTGGTTCTGGTTGCGAAACGGGATGTACGTGTACATCGCGCGCGGCTCGAGCGTCTGCAGGAAGTTGCGTCCGAAGATCGTCGTGTCGCGCTCGAAGACGAGTCCCGTGTCCAGGCTTGCGATCGGCACCGCGGTGCCCGGCCGCGCATCCGTGGTCCCCGGCACCGGCTGGTTGAGGTCGTACTCCCAAGCGGCCACCGCCCCGTGAACGTTGACGAACCACGCGTTGCCCTGCCGGATCCAGCGCATGGAGGGAAAGAGCGTGCCGCGGTCGCCGGTCGGGGTCAGCGCCGACTGGGCGAATCGCGTGTACTCGGCGGTGCCGCTCCACGTGAGTCCGAGCCAGTCCGTTTCGCCGAGCGCCGCCTTGACCTGCGGCTCCATGTTGTAGGGTGGGGTCACGAACGCGGCGGGATTCGGATCCTGCAGGGTCTGGAATTCCTGCACGCGCACGAGTCCGGTGAGCGGGCCGTAGACCATGTTGAGCCCCACCTCCTGCGCCAGCGTCTTCTGCGACGTCACCGACACGCGATCCGCGAAGTCGGCGAGATACGTCGAGTCCGACACGCGGTTGTAATTCACGTAGCCCGACAGCCACGGCAGGAACTGCTGGTTGTGCTTCCACGAGACCGCCCAGCGCGTCTCGTCGGCGATGCGATCGTACGGCACCACTTCTCCCAGCACTTCGCCGGCGAAGGACGGGAACAGGTAACGGCCCTGCCCCGAGACCTGTACGCCGCGGCGGGTCATGATGCGCGGCGTGACGGTCGCATCGTAGTTGGGGGCAAGGTTGAAGTAGTACGGCGCCGAGAACTCGAAGCCGCGGATCTGTGTGGACCCGATGGTCGGCGTGAGGAAGCCCGACTTGCGCTCGTTGGACAGCGGGAACTCGAGCCACGGCGTGTACATCACCGGCACGTTGAGGAAGTACACGCTCGCGTCGTGCGCGGTGCCTACCTTGCGCAGCTTGTCGACCTCGATCTCGTCGGCTCGCAGGTACCAGTCGTTGTTGGGCGCGACACAGCTCGTGTAGCGCGCGTCGCTCGCCTCGTACAGGTCGGGGCCGGTGAAGCGGATCTCCTTCGCCTCGCCGTGCGACTGGTTTTCCGACAGGAAGAAGCGCGGCGCGTCGAAGTAGCCGATCTCGCGCTCCCGCTGGAACTTGACCTCGGGCCCGCTGATCCAGTCGAGGTTCTTGCGCAGCGTCACCTCGCCCTTGGCCCAGATCTCGTCCTTCTCCGCGTCGTAGCGCAGCCAATCGGCGAGCACGGTCTCGTGGCGGGTTCGCAACTCGACCTTGCCGGACGCCTCGATCGCCTTGTCGGCGTTGCCCTCGAGGCGGTCGGCGCGCAGGTACACCGCGCCGCGCTCCTCTTCCGGCGCGCCCGGCGGCCGCGGGGACAACGGCCGCGCAATGGACGGCACGCCGCCGCTCACCGCGTCGGTCATGCGCGGCGCGCCGTTTTCGGGTGCCGCGCCGGGTGCCGCGCGCCGCGGCGGCTGCTCGATCTCGCGCGACATGCGCAGATCCTGCGCGCCCACGACGGACCACGCCACGAGAGCGGCGACCGGCACCAGCGGACGCAGGCGGGAACGAGGGAACCTCACGAAAGAGGCGGCGGGCTTTTGCTAAAATGCGCAGATTCTAGTGTAGTGCGTCAGCGGGCGCGCGAAAGCATGGAAACGCCGACTTCCGACGCCCGCCGCACCGCGCTCGCCGAATGGATGGGCAGCACGCTCGCCCCCGCTGCGTTTTCGCTGGCGCCGGCATCCGAGGACGCAAGCTTTCGGCGCTACTTTCGCGTCACGCCGGCCGACGCGAGCGCGCCCACGCTGATCGCGATGGACGCGCCGCCGCCGATGGAGGACTGCCGTCCGTTCGTGCACGTCGCCTCGCTGCTGCACGCGGCAGGTGTCCACGCGCCGCGCATCGTCGCGAGCGACTTGGTACGCGGGTTCCTGCTGCTCGAGGACCTCGGCACGACCACCTACCTCGAAGCGCTGCAGAGCGGCGACCCGCACCCGCTCTACCTCGACGCACTCGACTCGCTCGTGCGATTCCAGGCGACCTCGCGCGAGGGCGAGCTGCCACCCTACGACGAGGCGCTTCTGCGCCGCGAGCTCGATCTTTTTCCCGACTGGTACGTCGTGCGGCACCGCGGCCGCGCCCTCGACGCCCGCCAGCGCGAGGCGCTGGAAGGCGTGTTCGCCAAGGTGCTCGCGAACAACCTCGCGCAGCCGCGCGTGTTCGTGCATCGCGACTACCACTCCCGCAACCTGATGGCCGCTTCCCCGAATCCGGGTGTGCTCGACTTCCAGGATGCCGTGTACGGCCCGGTCACCTACGACCTCGTGTCGCTGTTGCGCGATGCGTACATCGAATGGGACGAGGAACGCCAGCTCGACTGGGCCGTGCGCTACTGGGAGAAGGCGCGCGCCGCCGGCCTTCCGGTCGATGCCGACTTCGGCGCCTTCTGGCGCGACTTCGAGTGGATGGGCGTGCAGCGGCAGGTGAAGGTGCTCGGCATCTTCGCGCGTCTCGCCCACCGCGACGGCAAGGCGCGCTACGTCGAGGACATGCCGCTCGTGATGCGCTACCTGCGCGCCGCGTGCGGACGCTATCGCGACCTGTCGCCGCTGCTGGTGCTGCTCGACGCGCTCGACGATCGCGAGCCGGTCGTGGGCTACACGTTTTGAGCGTCCGTGAATGAGCGCCGCAGGGCCGCCCCAAGGCGCTCGCCCCCTCGGGGGGAAGCGGCGCGAAGCGCCGCTTCGGGGGGATCATACAAGCGTTGCCATGATCCTGGCCGCCGGCCGTGGCGAGCGCATGCGGCCGCTGTCCGACGCGACGCCCAAGCCGCTGTTGCGCGTCGGCGGCAAGCCGCTCATCGTGTGGCAGATCGAGTCGCTCGCGCGCGCGGGCTTTCGCACACTGGTCATCAACGCCGCGCACCTCGCCGCGCAACTGACCGGCGCGCTGGGCGACGGCGGCGCGCTCGGCGTATCGATCCGCTGGTCGACGGAAGCAGAGCCGCTGGAGGTCGCCGGCGGCATCGCGACCGCGATCCCGCTGCTCCCGGAGGGACCGGTCGTCGTCGTCGCGGGCGACGTGTGGACGCGCTTCGATTACGCGACGCTTCGATCGCGCGCCGACACCATGGCCCTGGACGGCGCGACGCCGCGGGTCCATCTGGTGATGGTGCCCAACCCTTCCTTCCACCCCCAGGGCGACTTCGCCCTCGAAGGCAGCCGCATCCATTGGGACGGTCCGGGCAAATTGACCTACGGCAGTATAGGGGTATTCGATACGACCCTGTTCCGCGAACTTCCGCGGGGAACGAAGCTCAAACTGCTTCCCCTCTTGCACGACTGGATCGCCCGCGGACTGGTTTCGGGCGAGCGTTACGACGGGCCGTGGGCCAACGTCGGCACGCCCGCCGAGCTCGCGGCACTCGATCGCCAGCTTTCTTCATGACTGCGAACGACAATCCGCTGCTCGATTTTTCCGGCCTGCCGCGCTTCGACGAAATCAAGGCTTCCCATGTAACACCCGCCGTCGACGCGCTGCTCGCGCAGGCGCGCACGACCGCCGGCAGGATTGCCTCCGACACCGCCCTGCCCGCGTGGTCCACGCTGGTGGAGCCGCTCGCCGACGTGCTCGACCGCCTCGACCGCGCCTGGGGCGCGGTGCGGCACCTGAACGCCGTCGTGAATACCCCGGCGCTGCGCGACGCGTACAACGAGAACCTGCCGAAGGTGGTCGAGTTCCACACCGACCTCGCGCAGGACCTGCGCCTTTACGGCAAGTACCGCGCGCTGCGCGACTCGCCGGCGTTCGCTGCGCTGGACGCACCCCAGCGCAGGCTCGTCGACAACGAGATCCGCGATTTCAAGCTGGGCGGCGCCGAGCTCGACGCCGCCGGCAAGGCTCGCTTCGCCGAAATCTCGAAAGAGCTCGCCGAGCTGTCCACGCGCTTCGAGGAGAACCTCCTCGATGCCACCAACGCCTGGTGCCACTACGGCGAGGACGAGTCCGAGCTCGCAGGCGTGCCCGCCGACGTGATCGCCGCCGCGCGCGCCGCGGCGCAAGCCGAGGGCCGTGCAGGCTGGAAGCTCACGCTGCGCATGCCGTGCTGCCTGCCCGTGATGCAATACGCGGACAATCGCGACCTGCGCCGGCGCATGCACGAGGCGTTCTCCACGCGCGCGTCCGACCTCGGCGCCGACCCGGAATGGAACAACGCGCCGCTCGCCGCGCGCATTCTCGCGTTGCGCCACGAAGCCGCGCAGTTATTGGGCTACGCGAACTACGCCGAAGTCTCGCTGGTGCCGAAGATGGCGCAGTCCCCGGCGCAAGTGAGCGCATTCCTGCGCGATCTGGCACGGCGTGCGAAGCCGTACGCCGAGCGCGACTTCGCGCAGGTCGGGGCGTTCGCCCGCGCGGAGCTGTCGCTTGCCACGTTCGAGCCGTGGGACCTCGCCTACGCTTCGGAGCGCCTGAAGGCCGCGCGCTACGCCTACAACGAGCAGGCGGTACGGCAGTACTTCCCGGAGAGCGAGGTTCTCGCCGGACTCTTCCGGGTCGTGGAGACGATCTACGGCGTCAAGGTCGCGCAAGCGAGCGCCGCCGCCTGGCACCCGTCGGTGCGCTTTTTCGAGATTCGCGACCGCCGCGGCGCGCGGGTCGGCGAGCTCTACCTCGATCTGTACGCGCGCGAAGGCAAGCAGGGCGGCGCCTGGATGGACGACGCGATCAACCGCCGCCTCGCGCGCGGCGTGGTGCAGCACCCGGTGACGTACCTGACGTGCAACCTGTCGGCGCCGGTGGCCGGCAAACCGGCGACCTTCACCCACGACGAGGTGATCACGATCTTCCACGAGTTCGGCCACGGACTGCACCAGCTCCTGACGCGCGTCGACGTCGCCGGCATCTCGGGCATCCAGGGTGTCGAATGGGACGCGGTGGAGCTGCCGTCGCAGTTCATGGAGAACTTCTGCTGGGAGTGGGACGTGGTTCGCCACATGACGCGCCACGTCGATACCGGCGAACCGCTGCCGCGCGAGCTCTTCGACCGCATGCTCGCCGCCAGGAATTTCCAGAGCGGCATGGCCACCATCCGTCAGCTCGAGATGGGCCTCTTCGACATGCTGCTCCACGCGGATTACGAGACGCAGCCGGGGGTCACCCGCGATGCGCGGATGCTGTTCGAGGCCGTGCGGCGCGAGATCGGGGTCGTGCCTCGCGCCCGATACGACCGCTTCCTCGAGTCGTTTTCGCATGTGTTCGCGGGCGGTTACGCGGCTGGTTACTACAGCTACCAGTGGGCGGAGGTGCTGTCCGCCGACGCGTTCAGCCTGTTCGAGGAGGAGGGCGTCCTGTCGCCTTTGGCCGGGGCGCGCTTCCGCGACGAGGTCCTGTCGCGCGGCGGCAGCCGGCCCGCCCTCGAATCGTTCGTCGCCTTCCGCGGCCGACCGCCCCAACTCGATGCCCTCCTGCGGCATAATGGGATGGTCGAACCGGCGTAGGGGGTACGAATGAGCGATAGCGAGCGCAGGCCCGAAGGGCGCGTCGACGGGCGACCGAGGCGGGGCGACGCGTGGCCCCTCGTGGGCCGAGATATCGCAAGGAGCCACGCAGCGCGCGGAATCCTGGGCCTGGCCGCGCTGACCTTCGCGGCGGCCGCCCTCGCGCAAGCGCCCCAGGTGTACCGCTACGTCGACCCGGGCGGTCGCGTGGTCTATTCGGATCGCCCCCCGCCGCCCGACGTGAAGAACGTGCAGACCAAGCGCCTAGGCTCGAACTATGTCGAGACGAGCGAGCCCAGTGTGGCCGCGCAGGTCGCGGCCGACCGCTTTCCGGCGACCCTGTTCACGTTCGATTGCGGCGACGTCTGCCAGAACGCCGAAGCCCTGCTCAACCGGCGCGGCGTGCCGTATGCGCTCGTCGACGTGCAGAAGGACGAGCAGGGCATGATTCGCATGAAGGCGATGACCGGCGAAGAGCGCGTACCCGTGCTCGCCCTCGGCGACAAGCTGATCGTCAAGGGTTACAGCGAAGGCCGCTGGCAGGCGGCGCTCGACGAAGCCGGCTATCCCAAGACGCCGCCGCCGCGGCGCACCGCCACCGGGTCGCGCAGCGAGCCGACGCCGACGCCAACACCGGTGGTCGGCGACCGCGCGGTCACCCCGTTGCACAAGGGCGGGGACTATCCCAAGTAGGCGCGGCCGCGCGCGTTCGCATCCGGCGGGCGGTCGCAAGGCCGCCCGTTTCATGTCTGCCGCCACACCCACGTGGTATTTGCCTCTCCCATCTTCCTGTTCCTGTTCCTGCCGCTGGTGCTCGCGGCGTACTATGCCGTCGCGCGCGGTGCGCGCAACGCGGTGCTGCTGGTCGCAAGCCTCGGGTTCTACGCGTGGGGCGAGGCGCCGTACCTGGCGCTCGTGCTGGGCTCGGTCGCGTTCAACTACGCGATCGGCGCCGCGATCGGCGGCAGCGCCGACGCCGCCCGGCGCAAGCGCTGGCTCGCGGTCGGCATCGCGGGCAACCTGCTCGCCCTCGGTCTTTTCAAGTACGCCAACTTCGCGGTCGCCAACGTCAACGCGCTCGCGCCGCTCCTCGCGATCACGCCGATTGCGGTCGCGGCGATCCCGTTGCCGCTCGGCATCTCGTTTTTCACCTTCCACGCGATCTCGTACGTGGTCGACGTGTACAAGGGCAACGCGAGCGCGGAGCGCAACCTGCCGCGCTTCGCGCTGTACATCCTGCTGTTCCCGCAGCTCATCGCGGGGCCGATCATCCGCTGGCGCGACATCGCCACGCAGTTGCGCGAGCGCGAGCAGCGGCTGGCCGATTTCGCCTACGGCGTGCGCCGGTTCGTGCTGGGCCTGGGCAAGAAGGTGCTCGTCGCCAACACGCTCGGGGCCGTCGCCGACCGCGTCTTCGCGCTGCCCGCGGCCGAGCTCACCGCCCCGCTCGCGTGGCTCGGCCTCGCCTGCTATACGCTGCAGATCTACTTCGACTTCTCCGGCTACTCGGACATGGCGATCGGCCTCATGCGCATGTTCGGCTTCCGGATCCTCGAGAATTTCAACTATCCGTACATCTCGCGCGGCATCCGCGAGTTCTGGCGACGCTGGCACATCTCGCTGTCCAACTGGTTCCGCGACTACCTGTACATCCCGCTCGGCGGCAACCAGCGCGGCGAGCGTCGCGCATACGCCAACCTGGTACTGGTGTTCCTGCTGTGCGGCCTGTGGCACGGCGCGAGCTGGCCGTTCGTGCTGTGGGGCATCTGGCACGGCGCGTTCCTGGTGGTCGAGCGCGCGGGGCTGGACGGGTTCCTGCGCAGGCTCGGACCGTTGTCGCACGTCTACGCGCTCGCCGTGGTGATGGGGGGCTGGGTGCTGTTCCGCTGCGAGACGCTCGCGCAGGCGGTGAGTTACTACGCGGCCCTCGCGGGCCAGGCGGTGGGCGACCCCGTGCGGCGGCCGCTCGCGGAGTTCCTCGACCCGTTCGTGCTGTTCACCCTCGCGGTCGCGATCGTGTTCGCGACTCCGCTCGCACGCACGATCGGGCGCTGGCGCGACCGTCACGCAGGCGCACTGATTCTGTCGTTCGATGTTGCGTGGCTGAGCGCGGTGTTCGTGTTGTCCAGCGCATTCCTCGCGGCCGGGACTTACAATCCCTTCATCTATTTCCGCTTCTGATGGACGCGCCGCTGCCACCCGTACCGGCCCCCGCTCCCGCGGACCACATGCGGCGCGACCGGGTCGTCGCAACCCTGTTCGCGATCGCCATCGCCTGGCCGGCCGTCGCGCTGACTTGGACCTGGTCGCGCACGCTCACCCGTTTCGAGAACCGTCCGATGGCGACGTGGCCGAAGCCCGCGCCGTCGCGCGAATTCCCCGCGCAGTTCGACAAGGCATTCTCGGACCGCTTCGGCGGCCGCGATGCGCTGGTGCGCTTGCATCACGGCGGCTTGCTCGCGCTGTTCGGTGTATCCAGCCTGGCGACGGTGATGCGCGGCAACGACGGCTGGTATTACTGGCTGGGGGAAGACGGGCATTCGCTCGACCGCCACTACCGGGGCACGCTGCCGTTCCCGCAAAGCGAGGTCGACGGCACCGTGGCCGAGCTCGTCAAGCGCAAGGAGTGGCTCGCCGCGCGCGGGATTGCCTACGTCGTGGTGGCCGTGCCGGAGAAGTTCACGATCTATCCGGAACACCTGCCGTCGTGGGTCGCGCGCGCGCCGCCGCCCA
>JADLEZ010000274.1 GCA_020845855.1 Burkholderiales bacterium | reverse complement strand
CGGGTACCGTGTGTCGTCGTTTGCGGACTACGATGACGCGTACGAGCGGACCGTGATTCTTCGCCACGACGTCGACTATACGCTGGATGGGTTGCTGTTTGCGGCGACCATGGAGCGCGATCTCGGCTGCACTGCGAGCTACCTGTTTCGAATCCACGCCGATGAGTACAACCTCTTCAGTTGCGTGAGCTGGAACACCGTGCAGCAGGTCAAGGCCCTTGGACACGAAGTGGGCCTGCACTTCGAAGGCATGAACGCCGGGCGGGCCCTCGATATCGATCCGGCAGTGCTGATCGCGCGGGAAAAGGCCGTGCTCGAGGCAATGCTCGGAGAACCGGTGCTGACCGGCTCCGAACACCGCGAACTCAGTGGCACGATCCACGGCACCCCGCTGTTCGACGAAGCGCACGATCCCTATGCCCTCGGCTTCAAGTACTACGCAATGGACCCGCGGTATTGCCGAGAGATGAAGTACCTGTCCGATTCCAATGCGCACTGGCGCGAGGGGGACCTGCTGCAGCATCTCGGCAAGCACCCGCGGTTTCAGGTGCTGATCCATCTGGACTGGTGGTTCGAAAAGGACCTGCTTCTCAAGGGGCCCTATTACCACCCGCGCGGCACTCACATCTGAGACGGCCATGGCAGCCCCGGAAATCGTCTACGTCACCTGCTGCGACAACGGCGCGTTCGGTCTCGAACACCTGGTCGCCAGCGGACAGCGCGTCAGCCTCGTCGTTACGCTGGCGCGCGAGGTCGCCGAACGTGCGAACGTCTCCGGCTTCTGTGATGTCGTGCCATTCTGCAGGCGGCATCGGATCCGCTGCGAAGTGCTCGATCGCTACGTCGTCGAACCGCGCCACGTCGGCGCAGGCACGCCGGATCTGCTGATCGTCAACGGCTGGAACCGCCTGATCGCTCCCGAGGTGATCGCGCGTTTTCGATACGGCGGTGTCGGCGTGCACGCGGGCCACCCGCCGATCGGTCTCGGCAGGGCGCCGCTGCCATGGAACATCATCAAGGGCCAGCGTGATCTCGAGGTCTATCTGTTTCGCCTGACGAGTCAGGCGGATGACGGTGATATCGTGGGCCGTCATCCGGTGGAAATCACGGTGATGGATTCGGTGGCGACTCTGTACGAGAAAGTCATGTGGCGTGCAGCGGTACTCATCGCCGACGCAATCGAAGGCTTCCCGCGCTCGATCGAGAATGCGCAGCCGCAGGATTTGCACTTTGCGGAGCATTACGGAAAACGTGAGCCGAAGGACGGACTGGTCGACTTCACGAAGACCTGCGATCAGATTCATGATTTCATCCGGGCGCAGTCCCGGCCGTATCCCGGTGCGTTCGCCTACCTGGACGGCCGGCGTTGGACGATCTGGAAGGCCGCACCGTTCGACACGTTCAGCTTCCGCACCGAAATCAGGCGACCCGGCGAGATCCTGCTGGCGCTTCCGCACGGCCTGGTGGTCGCGACCGGCAGTTCTCCACTCTGGATTCACCAGGCAGAGACCGCCGAGCGGCAGATCGTGCCATCGCCCCTCGAGGAAATGCGGGGACACGTGGGTCGTCGGTTCGCCGTACCGGAAGAGGATGCCAGTTGAAGGAACGTCCGGCGCGCCGGACGGCAACACCTTGCGCCATTGCTGGACAGGAACGCAGCCGAGCCGGCGTGGCGGCGGTCGCGTCGGATTTGATCGGAAGACCCGGAGCTGAGATGTGCGGATTTGCTGGCATTGTCGGGACGTCGACTGACAGGGAAGTGCTGCGCCGGATGGGAGACGCGATCGCCCATCGTGGACCCGACGACCAAGGCTATTACCTCGATGAGTCGGCCGGACTCGCGTTTCGTCGGCTGTCAATCGTCGACGTGGATACCGGCGCACAGCCGATGTACAACGAAACGCGCGAGATCGTCGTCGTTTTCAACGGCGAGATCTACAACCACCGAACCTTGCGGAAGGAGTTGCAGGCGAAAGGACACGTGTTCCGCACGCACCACGCCGATACGGAAGTGCTCGTGCACGGCTGGGAGGAGTGGGGCACGGCACTGTTCCCTCGTCTGAACGGCATGTTCGCCGTCGCGATCTGGGATACCCGCAACAAGATGCTCACGTTGGCGCGGGATCGTTACGGAATCAAGCCGCTTTATCTCGCGCGCCTTGCGGACGGGATGCTCGTGTTCGGGTCCGAGATCCGCGCCATTCACGCCTCGGGGCTGCTTGCCCCGGCGCCGGATCCGTACGGAATCATGGAGTATTTTTCGTTTCAGAATCTCTGGTACGAGCGGACGATGTTCCGTGGCGTGGAACACTGCCCCCCTGCCACGGTCCTCAACTGGCGCGACGGCGTCAGGCAGCAAGACCGCTTCTGGGATATCACCTTTCCGCGCTCGAGGCGGGGGCGCAGGAAGGATCTCGCCGCAGAGCATCGCGCCTGTCTGCTCGACGTGATGAAACGGCAAATCGCCGCCGACGTCGGCGTGAAATCGTACCTGTCCGGTGGCATCGACTCGACCGCCATCACGGTCGCGGCACACAAGCTCGACAACGCGGTTCAAGCCTACAGTTGCACATTCGATCTGCACGACGTGACGGACGGGATCGACTCGGACGAGCGCGAGTACTCGCGCCTCGTCGAGACGGCGTGCGGGATCGACCGCATCGAGCTCGAGCTGTCCAGTGGCACGCTCGAGTCGGTGCTGTCGGAATACGTCGGTGCCCTCGAGGATCTGCGGATGGGAATGGGCTATCCCGTCTACATGATTGCCGGGCGGGTTGCGCAGGATGCGAAAGTCGTGCTGTCGGGAACCGGGGGCGATGAATTCCATGGTGGTTACATTGGTCGCTACGTCGCGACCGGTGCAGTCCAGGCCACCAACCCGGTGGCGCCGCGATCGTTGTACGCACGGCTCAGGGCGTTCCTCGGCGCCGGCGGTGCGGCGGCCTCGACGCCTCAGTGGAACGATCAGGATGTCGCGTCGCGCTACCGGTCGATACTCAACGCTGTGCTCAAACCGGATATGGCGGCGGAGGCCCTCACGGCAGAGTTTCGTCGGACTGCGGCAGGGTTCAACGTCGACGACCACCTCGACCGCATCCTCGGCAGTTGCCCGAGCGACGACTGGCGAGACCGGATCCTGTACGTGGACGCCAAGACCTATCTCCATGGTTTGCTCGTCCTCGAGGACAAGCTGTCTATGGCGCATTCGCTCGAGACGCGTGTCCCCCTGCTGGACAACGAACTCGTCGACTTCGTGCTCGACGTGCCATGGGAGCATCTCATCGAAGGCCAGACCGGCAAGGTGCTGTTCAGGGAGTCGGTCAAGCCTTGGGTTCCGGCACCCATCTACGCGAAGCCGAAAATGGGATTCGGTCCGCCGGATGTCTCCTGGTACCGCCACGCGCTCCGCGACTGGATTTCCGCCATGCTGTCGCCTGATCGGATCGCGAAGCGCGGAGTACTCGAACCTGCTTTTGTACGGCGTGTACTCGAGGAGCACTTTGCCGGCGTGCGAAACAACACCTATCTCATCTGGTCGTTCCTCAACTTCGAAGCGTGGTGCGAGCGTTTCCGCTTCTACAGTTGAGAGAAACCATCAACGAGTGCGCAACCTGCAGCAACGGCGCAAATACCGATGCGTGAGACCACCACATGAAAGTCATGACTATCGTCGGCGCGAGACCTCAATTCATAAAGGCCTCCGTGCTTTCCATGGTGCTGGCAGAGGACGACACGATCGAGGAGCTGCTGGTGAATACCGGACAGCATTACGACTGGAATATGGCGAGCGTGTTCTTCACGGAACTCGGGTTGCGTGAGCCGTTCATCAACCTTGCCATTGGTTCCGGACCACACGGCCGGCAGACCGGGGAGATGCTGGTCGCTCTCGAGCCCGTGATCGAGGCGAACGCGCCGGACGCGGTGCTCGTCTACGGCGACACGAACTCGACGCTGGCTGGTGCCTTGGCGGCAGCGAAGCTCCACGTCCCGATTGCACATGTCGAAGCGGGATTACGCTCCTTCAACAAGCGGATGCCAGAGGAGATCAACCGGATCCTGACCGATCACTGCTCGCAATGGTTATTTGCACCGACCGCGACTGCGCGCGACAACCTGCTCCGCGAAGGGATCGCCGAAGAGCAGGTCTTCCAGGTGGGAGATATCATGCTCGACGTCGCCCTGACCTTTGGGGAGAGGGCCGTGCGCGCGAGCAACATACTCGAGCGGCTGCAACTGACGCCCGGCGACTACGTACTTGCCACCATCCATCGGGCCGAGAACACGGATGATGCGGTTCGTTTGTCGAGCTTGCTCGCCGCCCTCGAGCGGGTCGCGGAATCGATGCCGGTAGTCCTGCCGTTGCACCCGCGAACCCGTACCGCGATTGGCAGGATGCCCAATGGCGAGGCGCTGTTGAAGCGTCTGAACATCGTGGAACCGCTCGGCTTCCTCGACATGCTCTTGCTGGAGAAGAAGGCCGCGGTCATCGCCACGGATTCAGGTGGCGTACAGAAGGAGGCTTTTTTCCATCAGGTGCCGTGCGTCACGCTGCGCGACGAAACGGAATGGGTGGAACTCGTGGAACTCGGATGGAACAGGCTCGTAGATCCCAAGGACGCGAAGGCCGTTGCAGCGTCGATTCGCGATGCAGTCGGCACGAGCGGGGTGCGTTCCAATCCATACGGCGACGGCTGCACCGCGAGGTCAATCAAGCAAGTACTCTTGCGGGCAGCACAGTAGCCGCAGCCATGCACGCGATTGTCCCGACACCCGAGATGCCCGGTCGAATGCAGCCGGCGAGTGAGGCGGATCCCGCCGAGTGGGTCGCCGAATTCCGCAGGAAACACGGCCGCAGACCCCGGGTGCTGCACATCGGCAACATTGCCGGCAATGCCTACAACAATGCGAAGCTGATGATCCCGTTCGGGTTCGACTGCCACGTGCTGTGCGTCGACTATTACCACATCATGGGCTGTCCGGAATGGGAAGACGCCGATCTGACAGGCGACATAAGCGATCAATTTGCACCGGACTGGACGCGGGTGGACCTGGGTGGGTTCACGCGCCCTCGTTGGTTCGTGCAAGGGCCTCTCGAGCCGGCGCTGAACTACCTGATCGCCGAAATGGGCGGCCGCGAGCGGGAGGCGGACTTGCTGTGGCGAGTGCTCGGTGTCTTCAACAAGACAGTGATTGGAAACCGCAGTGAAAGGTTCCGGCTGCGGTGCTATGCCGTGGTGAAGTTCGTACGCCGGGTGCTCCGTGTGCTGTCGTCGAGCGAAAGGTCCCGGATGGTGATCGGGCGCATCGAGGAGCTCGGGGTTCGCTGGCAGCGCCAATGGATGGACCGGCGTGCGCTGCAGCCCCCGATCAGTCCACTGCGGAGCGTCGCTCATCGTGTCGCCTCACTGGCAGTGGCCGCGGCGTGCCCGATCCTTCATGGACTCAACCGAATCCAGCGGCGGGCGCTGACGAAAGTCGAACGTAACGACGCCGAGATTGATCCAGCCGAACTCTGCCGCGAGTTCCACGAGCTGTTTCCCGATCGGCGCGATCCGCTGACGCCCGAAGATATCGCCATGTACAGCACCAGTCTCGATCTCTGGCGGCAGGCGTTCTCGGCATTCGACCTCGTAGTGGGGTACGCCACCGCCCCGATCTTTCCAATGCTTGCAGGCAGGCCCTATTGCGCGTTCGAACACGGCACACTGCGCGAACTGCCGTTCCATCCGGATGCACAAGGACGCATGACGGCGCTGGCCTATGCGCGCGCACGCTGCGTGTTCGTGACCAATTCCGATTGCCTGGATAATGCACGCAGCCTTGCCGGCGCACGCGCACTTCCGCTGCCCCATCCGTTCGACGAGGATCGTGCCGTCCGCGCCGTCGGCGTCGACGATTTGCGCTCGACGCTCCAGCGTGAACTTGGGGCCGATGTACTGGCGTTCTTCCCGACCAGGCAAGACTGGGTGGAAGGCGACGGATTCGCCGACAAGGCCAACGACCGCTTCTTCCAGGCGCTGGCCCGCTTGCGACGAGACGGCTTGCGCGTCGGCGTCGTATGCTGCGAGTGGGGACGCAATGTGGCCCAAAGCAAGGGGCTGTTGCGTGCATTGGAACTGGAGGACTGCATCAAATGGGTCGCCCCGATGGGGATCGTACGCTATGAGCGCCATGTGCTCGCCTGCGATTTCGTCGTCGACCAGTTTCTGCTCGGCGCGTTCGGAGGCGTGACCTTCCGTGCACTGGCTGCCGGCCGGCCGGTGCTCACGTGGCTGTGTGAGGACGAGGTGGCGCGAAGCTTCGGCACGAGCCCGCCCATCATCAACTGCCAGACCACGGACGAGATCGTCGACGCGCTGGGTCGAGTGCTGCGCGATCGTGACGAATTGCGGCGCATCGGTACGGCGGCACGCGCGTGGGTCAAGCAATATCACAGTGGACACGCGACCGTGACCACGCAACTGCGTGCCTATGCGCGTGTCATCGACGAAGCCCGACAGACACCCGGTGGTCGATCGGTGCAGGAGAATTGAAATGAAACGAGTGACGGTCGTCGGCGCGCAGGGCTATGTCGGCCGGGCGTTCTGTCACGCGGCACGGGCACAGGGCATCGAAGTGTTCGCGGTCAGTTCGCGTGATGGTACCGGTCTCGATCCCGTGACCGGCCTCGTGGGCGATCGTTTTGCCCTACCCACGGACACGGATGCCGTGCTTTATCTTGCGCAGTCTCCACATTACCGCGAACTTCCGCGCCACGCGGCGCATCTGATGACGGTCAATTGCGTCAGCGCCGTCGAGATCGCGCGTCGCGCTGCCGAGGCCGGAGTCCGCCGCTTTCTGTATGCCTCGACGGGCAGCGTTTATGCGCCGGCGTTCACGCCGCTGGCCGAAACCGCGCCGCTCCAGGAGACGGCCTGGTATCCGCTGTCGAAGATCCTGGCGGAAAAGGCACTGGCCCTGTTCAGGCCCGCACTGGATGTTTGCGCCCTGCGAATCTTCGGCATCTATGGGCCAGACCAGCAGGACAAGCTCGTGCCGAACCTGATCGCCCGGCTGCGTGCCGGGCAGCCGGTGACGCTTCAGGCGAACCCGTCCGATCCGCTCGACCGGGGTGGGCTCCGGATTTCCCTGTGTCACGTCGATGATGTGTGCAGGGTGCTGTTCAGTCTGCTGAAGATTCAAACCAATCTTCCGGATGTACTGAATCTCGGAGACGCGGATGCAATCGATATGCGGACGCTCGTGACGTTGCTGGCGAAGCGCCTCGGCGTGATCCCGGACTTCCTCGAATCCACTGCCCCGCGCACCGGCGATCTCGTCTGTGACGCGCAGCGTCTCCACGTGCTGGTGCGGCCGCAGTTCAGGCCCATGGCGCAGGGGATCGAAGAAGTCGTCGACAGACACGAGGGCCGCGTTTGAACGGAACACGTCGTCCGCGCATTGGGCTCGTTCTCGTCGGTGCTGGTGACCTGACCGGTGGCGGCGGGGCTGAGCGCTATTTTGCCGACCTGTTTCTGGAATGGCGTGCCAGTGCCGAACGGCGCGGCTGCGAGCTCTGGTTGATCACGGATGCAGTCAGTCGCCGTCATCTCGCCGCCATCGGGCGCGAGCTTGGTTCGGCGTACGTGTTCGAACTCCCGGAGTCGCCGTACGCGGCGCGCTGGCGGCAAGCTCATGCCCTGCGTCGTCTTGCCCGCGACGGCGCCTTCGATCTGCTGCACCTGACACAAGCCTTGCCGCGTCACCTGCCTTGGTTGTGGTCACTTGCATTCAATACCCGGCGCGCGCGGGTGACGGTGAATATCAACGACTACGAGGTCGCGCAATGGCTGGAGGCCCGGCGCCCGCCGCGGGGCGTGGATCTCGCCTGGCGCACCTATCTGGCGTATTTCCGGAGCCGCACGGTTGACGGATTCATGGTCTGGTACCAGCGACTCGTCGCGCCTGTCAATGCGTTGCGAAGCGGGCGGGATACGCCAATTCAAGCGGCGCGCTACTGCTTCGTGGACACCAGCCAGTTCATGCCGGCGATCGACAAGCACAACGAAGTCGTCTTCGCCGGTCGTCTCGTCGACGTGAAGCGGCCTGGTCTGTTCATTGACGCGGTTGCCGCCGCACGGCGCAAGGCGCCAGCGAGTGTCGATGGCTGGCGCTTTCTGATGCTCGGCAAAGGGCCGCTTGAGGCGGCTCTGCGACGACAGGTCGCGGCCGCCGGCCTCGACGATCTGTTGCGTATCGAGTTTGCGGAGCATGTCGGCACGCGGCTGGCGCACAGTCGGATCTTCGTCTCCACGCAGGACGAGGAGAACTTCACGTCTCTCGCGATGCTTGAGGCAATGGCCTGCGGCAACGCGATCGTCGCGCGCGACGTAGGCCAGACCCGGGCGTTCGTGCGTGAGGGTGAGAACGGCAATCTGATGTCACACCCCGATGCCGAAGCCTGCGCCGATGCGTTGCTCGGGATCATGGGCGATCCGGAACGGCAGCGCCGGATGGGCAAGGAGAGTCGCCGTATCACGCTCGAGGAACATTGTGCCGAGAATGCACTCGCCGAGTTCGATATGTTTTGGCAGGGCATTGCGGAGGGTCACAACGCCGTGCATCCGGCCGGCGCGACGCCGGGGTCCGATGTCACGGTGCTCGTAGTGATTGGCCAACTCGACATCGGAGGTACCGAACGACATCTTTCCCGTGTGCTGCCGCGCTTGCGCGACGAGGGGATCGGCATCACCGTGTGCACGCTGCGCGCCGATGGTGCACTCGAATTTGTGCTGCGCGCCGGCGGCGTGCGCGTGATCGGCCCCAGGAGCGGAATGCGTGGCCTTCCTGCTTTGCTGTGCGGCGTATGGCGCCTCGCGCGCGAGGCGTGGTCGGCGCGACCGACAATCGTGCATTGTTTTCTGCCGGCCGCTTACCTGGTGGGCAACCTGGCGACGCTCGGCCTCCCTGCGCGGCGCGTCATGAGCCGGCGCAGCCTCGCACGCTACCAGGCCCGCTATCCCGGCCTGCGTGCGCTCGAGCGACTGTTGCACAAGTCCATGGACGCTGTACTCGGCAACTCGCGGGCCGTGATCGAAGAATTGAAGGGAGAGGGGGTCGATTCGGCACATCTCGGGATCATCTACAACGGCGTGCGGGTGCCTGCCGCGCCACCGTCACGCGCCGAGGCACGCGCACGACTCGGGATTTGCGGCGACTCGCTGGTGCTGATCTGTGTCGCCAACCTCATCGCGTACAAGGGGCATCGCGACCTGCTGGACGCGCTTGCCGCCTTGCGGCCCAGATTGCCCGCTGGCTGGCTGCTGTTGCTCGTGGGCCGCGATGAAGGTATCGGCTGCGAGCTGAAGGCGCAGGCCGCGCATGCCGGACTCACGCCGAATTTGCGCTGGGTCGGCAGCGTCGATGACGTCACGGATGTTCTCGCGGCGGCGGACATCGGGGTTCTCGCTTCGCACGAGGAAGGTTTCAGCAACGCCGTTCTCGAAGGCATGGCCATGGGCTTGCCGATGGTCGTGACCGATGTCGGTGGTAATGCCGAGGCGGTATGCGACGGTCATTCCGGCCGTGTCGTACCCGCACGGGATGCTCCGCGTCTCGGCGCCGCCATTCTTGAACTCGCGCTCGCGCCTGCGCTGCGCGAGCGCTTGGGCGCGGCCGCGCGCGCGCGCGTGCAAGCGCACTTCGACGAACGGACGTGTGTCGCAAGCTATCGCGAGCTCTACATCAATCTGGCGCGCGGCGTGGAACCGCCGTTTCCGGACTCTGCGATACCTGGGCGGTCGTGAACTCGGAAGTTGCGACCGCTCGCAGCGGCGTCACCGGGGTCATCGCCGCCACTGCGCTGGCGGGTGGGTTGGCCTTCCTGTGCAACCTCGTGCTGTTCTGGCGCGAGATGCTTACAGCCTCCATTTTCGGGATCGGTGCCGCACTCGATGGTTTCATCGTCGCGAGCCTGCTGCCGGTATTCGTCGCGGCCCTGTTGAGTGGCGCAGTGGCGCCGGCGCTGGCGACTGCGCTCGCCGGCTGGCGCCACGCCGGAGGCGCCAACGAGGCTCGTTCCCGGTTGGCACAAATCCACCTGACGCTTCTTGCCGGTACCTGCGTCCTTGTCGCGGTGATGTGGGTGCTCGGCTTCATCATCCTGGAGCCGCTGTATCGCGGCAGCACACCGGCGGTGCGCGCCGATATTCTCGCGCTTTATCGCCTGCTGCTGCCGCTCGTCGTATTGCAGGTATCTTCCGCGGTGTGGAAGCTCGTGCTCAACATGCAGCGCCGCATCATGCTGGCGGCAATGACGCCCGCACTCGCGCCCTTGTGCAGCGTGCTGTTGCTGGCGGGCGATTTCCCGGCGCGCCATGGCGTCGTCGTGCTCGCGTGGGGTTTGCTGGCGGGCGCGAGCCTCGAGTGGATGTTGCTGGCCCGTGCCGCATGGGCCTCGCACGCCTGGCATGATCGGAATGCCATCGCACGGCCTGCGCACGCGTGGCTTCGCGGCTACGCCACGCTGGTCGGCGCCGCCCTGTTCACGACCAGCGCATGGCTCGTCGATAACGCAATGGCCGCCACGCTTGCATCAGGCAGCGTGGCGGCGCTCGGTTTCGGCAGCAAGGTGGTGAGTTTCGGCATCGGTATCGTCGCGACCGGCATCTCGACCGCCCTGCTGCCTGCCGCGAGCGAACTCGTCAGCG
>JADLEZ010000273.1 GCA_020845855.1 Burkholderiales bacterium | reverse complement strand
CCGAGGAGGCGATGCGCCAACGCGGTGCCCAACCGTCCGGTTCCGACAATGCCGATCTTCATCCGGTCCCCTTGTTACATTGCGCGCAAAACAGGAGCGGAGCGCTCGCGCGCCCCGCTCCGTGCCGTGACTATTCAGGCGAACAGTCTGTCGAAGTTCGCATGGACAGCCGCAAAACTGAGTCATCCCGAGCAGGCCGAGGGATCCGCTTTCTCGTCGACTCAGCGAGTTTCGTAAAGCAGATCCCTCGTCGCCTTCGCTCCTCGGGACGACACAGTGGGATTCTCCACAAACCGGTTGGCTAGCTCGCCTTCACCTTCTGGCCCTGGACCGGAATCGCATCGACGCTGTAGGCCTCGACGATGACCGCGTCCTCGGCCGCCTTGAGCGCGAGATTGGCCTCGTAGTACTTCTTCTCGCCGATCAGCGTCGCGGCGTCGTTGATGTGCGAAAGCACCGCCTTGGCCGGGATCAGCGCCGCCGACTCCGTGAGGTCGATGTTGGCAAGCCGCAGGACCTCGACCGCATTCTTGTGTTCACCCTTGGCGAGGTGCTGATTGGCCTTGTCGATGGCAGCCTGCTTCTCCTTGGTTGCCTTGAAGCCTTCCGAGAGCGCGAGCGAGGTGTCGATCGGAATGTAGGCGTCGCCGCTGGCTGCCTGCTTCTGGGTATTGATCGCAAAGTCCTTGGCTTTCCCCTGCGCGAGTTGCATGTTGGCCTTGGCCTGGCTGATGAACTTCTGCGCCTGGTCGGGCGATCCGTTGAAGATGGCAAGGCGCGCCGCCTGAACCTCGCGCATAGCGAGGTAGGCCTCGTCGACCGTCTTGATCATCGCGTCGTCCTTGGCCTTCTGCGAAGCTGCCGCGACTGCGTCCTGCTTCGCCGCTGCCGTCGCGGCGGGCTTGGCGGCATCGGCCGCAAGCGCGGGCGAAGCGGCGACGAGCGCTCCGGCGCTCAGGAGTGCAGACAGTGCCGTAACGGTCATTTTCAAACGCGCGTTCATGAGCATTCTCCATGTGAGGTTTCCAGCGGACGCTGGGATGGACGAAGGCTACGCGCGCAGGTTCAACCGGACCTGTCGTGGACCTTACATTTTTGTGATCTTCGGCGGAGGCGACGGGAAGCGGATGGCGACGATCAGCCCTGGAGCGTTGTCGCCGAGCGCGAGCTCGGCGCCGTGTCGAGCCGCGATGGCGTCCACCAGCGGGAGCCCCAGCCCGTAGCCGGGTGTGGTGCGGCTGCTGCCCAAACGATGGAACGGTCTCAGTACCGCCTCGCGCTGGTCCGGCGGTATGCCCGGACCGTCGTCGCTCACGCTGAGCGTGACCGAGCCGCGATCCTGGGTTGCAGCCAGGCGCACGGTCGTGCCCGCGGGGCAATGGCGGCTCGCATTTTCGATCAGGTTGCCGAGCATCTGCCGCAGCATGCGGGCGTCGCCGTACAGCGCCGGCAGCCGGCCGCCGTCCACGATCAGCCTCTGGCCGGCCGCGTCGAGCAACGGCCCGAAGGTTTCGTCCATTTCCGCGAAAAGCTCGCTTACCGGCACCAATGTGAACCCCGACTCGCCGCTCGACGCCTCGACGTGCAGGATGCGCATGATCGCGTCGAAGATGGCGACCACGCCCTCGATCTCGGTGGCGATCTCCTCGAGCTTCTCCCGGTGTTCCGGCATACCCTGGTCGGCGATGGCTTCCTGCACTTTGATGGATACGCGCGTGATCGGGGAACGCAGCTCGTGCGCGATCGCGTTGATCGTGTTCTTGGTCATCGTCGCCAACGCGGACAGGCGATCGAGATGCTGGTTGATGCGCGCCGCGACGCGGTCGACCTGGTCGTCGGAAGCGTGGATTGGGATGCGGCGCGCCATGTCGCCGCGGGAAACCGCCTCGAGCACGTCGGACACGGCCAAAAGCTTCCTGTAGACGCGACGGCTGATCCAATACCCTACGCCGACCGAAGTGGCGATCACCGCCAGCCCGGCGAGGAGCAGCGCGCCGAGCAGGCGTCGCTGCGCTCCTTCGAGGGCGGCAATACTGCGGCCGACGACGATCCGAAGGGCGGAACCTTCGCGCACCCGCGCCGAGTAGAGCCGGTAACGGCCGCTCGCCTGCGGCAAGAGCTCGTCGATGCGTTGCGTGGTCCAGCCGTCGAACTCGGCGACGATGTTCAAGTTTCCGGCGAGACGCTTGCCCCGCTCGTCGAACAGGCCGGCGGCACGGTCCCCCGACACCGCGGGTGTCTCGAATTGCCCGAACGCGTCGATCAACGCCTGCACGCCGGCATGGGCCTCGATCTCCCTGAACAACATGAGGTCCCGGGTCACCTGCGCTTCGACGTCGCGTGCCATCGCGCGGCTGAGGTCGTAGTAGACGACGCTGCCGAGCGCCACCAGCACCACGATGAAAGCCGCTAGGGAGAACAGCGCCGCCTTGAACGCGCCGCCCGCGAGAACATTACCGCGGCGCATGGATGCAGTAGCCCACGTTGCGCGTGGTGTGGATGAGCGGCTCGGCGAACGGCTTGTCGACCTTGGCGCGCAGCCGGCTCATGTGCGTTTCGACCACCGAGGTCCGCGGGTCGAAGTTGAAGTCCCAGACCTTCTCGAGGAGCATGGTCCGGGTGATGATCCTGCCGGCGTTGCGCATGAGCACTTCGAGCAGTGCGAACTCCTTGGGTTGAAGCGCGATGTCGACCCCACCCCGGCGCGCCGTGCGGGCCAGGAGATCGAGCTCGAGGTCGTGGACCCTGAGCGTTTGAACCTGCGGGCCGGCAGCCTGCCGGCGGGTCACCACCGCGATGCGCGCGAGCAATTCGGAAAAATGAAACGGCTTGGTGAGGTAGTCGTCCGCTCCGGACGTAAGACCGTCAACTTTGTCATCCACGCCGCTCATCGCCGTAAGGAACAATACCGGCACGTCCTTGCCGGCGGCACGCAGGGCCTTCAGTACACCCATTCCGTCGAGACCGGGCAGCATCCGGTCGACGATGGCGAGATCGACGTCGTTGTACAGGCAGTGGCCGAGCGCGGCACGGCCGTCCGCGTGGCACTCGACCGAATGCCCCGCCTGGGTCAGACCCTTCCTGAGGAACTCGGCCGTGGTCGGGTCGTCTTCGGCGACGAGAATCTTCATTCGGGCTAGGCCTTGATGCGCAGGCTCGTCGGGTCGTACAGCGGCCGCAACGATACAACCGCGGAATACTCGCGGCCCGCGATGTCCACACTAAAGCGGCCGGCGTCGATCCACGCCTGATCGATCGCCACGTCGGCTTCCACCATCGCGAGCCCGATCGCGCCGCCGAGCGTGTGGCCGTACGAGGCCGCGCGCACGTAGCCCACCGCACGGCCGTCGCGCTTAACGATCTCGGCGTGATACATGAGCGGCTCGGGGTCCTTCACCAGCACTTGCACGAGACGCTTGCGCAGCGGCCCCGCGGCCCTTTGCGCCAGCACGGCCTCGCGCCCGATGAAGCCGCCCGGCTTGTCCAGCGCAACCGCGAAGCCCAAGCCTGCTTCGAGCACCGAGTCGGTGTTGTCGATATCGTGGCCGTAGTCGCGGTAGCCCTTTTCCATGCGCAGGCTGCCAAGCGCCTTGAGCCCCGCGTGGCGCAGCCCGAACGCCTCGCCGGCCGCGACGATGCGCTCGTAGACGTGGCTGGCCTGTTCGGCGGGCACGAAGAGCTCGTAGCCCAGCTCGCCCAGGTACGTGATGCGGATGCACAGCAGGCGCGCGAAACCGATGTCGATCTCGCGCGCCGCGCGAAATGGGAATGCCGCGTTCGACAAATCGGCGCTCGTGATCGACTGCAGGAGCTCGCGCGAGCGCGGCCCCTGCGCGTTGAGCTGCGCGTGGCCGGAGGTCACGTCGGTGACGAACACGTGCGCGTCGGCGGGGATGTGACGGCGCAGCCACGTCTGGACGTGCCGGTGCGCGGTGTCGGTGGCGACGACCCAGAAGCGCTCGTCGTCGACTTTGGTGACGGTCAGGTCGGCCTGCAGCTTCCCCGCCTCGTCCAGCCACTGCGTGTACGTGATCGTGCCGCTCGCGCCGTCGACCGCGTTGACGCAGATGCGATCGAGCACCCGCCCCGCGTCGCGCCCCTGCACCAGGAACTTGGACATGAATGACATGTCCATGACGATCACGCCTTCGCGCGCCGCGCGATGCTCGGCCGCCCACCACTCGAACCAGCGCTGCCGGCCCCATGACAGCGGCCCCGGGTCCGGCGTTTCGCCCGCGGGCGCGTACCAGTCCGCGCCTTCCCAGCCGCTCACGTCCTTGAAGTAAGCGCCGCGTGCGGCGAGGCGGTCGTGCAGCGGGGAGCGCCGCGCGCCGCGCGCGGTTTGCATCGAGCGTGTCGGGTAGTGGCACTGGTACACCATGCCCAGCGACTCCATCGTGCGCGTGCGCCGGTACTCCGGATTGGCCTGGTAGCGGTGCAGGCGGTCGATGTTGAAGCCGGTGACGTCGACATCCGGCCGCCCGTGCACGATCCAGTGCGCGAGCACGCGCCCGAGCCCACCGCCGGTGAGAATGCCGATCGAGTTGAGCCCGGCCGCGACGAAGTAGTTGCGAAGCTCCGGCGCTTCGCCGACGATGGGCGCCAAGTCGGGCGTGAAGCTCTCCGGGCCGCAGAAGAACGTGCGCACGCCCGCTTCCATCGCGATCGGCACGCGCTTCATCGCCGCCTCGACGTACGGACCCATGCGCTCCCAGTCCGGCGGCAGCTCGCCGAAGGAAAAGTCCTCCGGCACGCCCTCGACGCGCCACGGCGCGCACACGGTCTCGAACAACCCGATCATCAAGCCGCCCGTCTCCTCGCGAAAAT
>JADLEZ010000272.1 GCA_020845855.1 Burkholderiales bacterium | reverse complement strand
TCGGCATCTCGCCCAAGGTGGCGCTGCTTTCGCATTCGAGCTTCGGCACGTCGCAGGAGCCGCAGGCGCGCAAGATGCAGGCGGCACTCGGCCTCATCAATGCCAAGGATCCGGACCTGGAAGTCGAAGGCGAGATGCACGGCGACGCCGCACTCGACGAAGAGGTGCGGTTGCGGGTGTTCCCCAATTCGCGGCTGCGCGGGGAAGCCAACCTCCTCATCATGCCGACACTCGACGCCGCCAACATCTCGTTCAACCTGCTCAAGGTGGCGGTGGGCTCCGGCGTGACGCTGGGCCCGATCCTGCTGGGCGGCGCGGGCGCGGTACACATCCTCACTCCGTCGGCGACGGTGCGGCGCATCGTCAACATGACGGCGATGACGGTGGTCGACGTGACGACGCAGCGCCAGCCGCCGTTGCTGTAGCCTCGGTTCGCGGCGGGGCATTACTACGCCCTCGGCGCGAACCTCGCCTTCCATAGCGTCCACGGCCGATTGAGTACGCCGCGGTTGGTCTCGTCGTACTTCGCGGCTTCCTCGTCGTCGAGGTAGATGACGCCGCCGCCCAGCGCGATCGCGCGCTGCTGCAGGTCGGCATTGAGTTGCGCGTAGTAGGCGCGGAACACCGCCTCCGGAATGCTGCTGCCCACCACGCAGTAGCCGTGGCCGCGCATCAGCACCGCCGCCTGGTCGCCGAGCTTCTCCGCCAGCGCGGCGCCCTGGGCGTTGGTTCGGATCAGCATGTCGGTCATGCCGAACTTCTCGCGGATCTCGAACACCGGCACACCCGTGCGCAGGAACGCGCTCATGTGATAGATCGGCCGCAGCGGCACCGTGCTCGCCGCGAACGGCACCACCGCTGCCGCGTGGCTGTGTACGACCGACTGCACGTCCGGGCGCCGCGCGTAGATCTCGCCGTGGATGAAGCGCTCGAGGTACGGCGTGCGCGGGTCGCCGCCGAGCGCGCTCGAGCGCAGGTCGAAGACCATGATGTCGGCGGCGCTCACCTGTTCCGGTGCGAGCGAGCGCGACAGCAGATAGCGATCGGGATGATCGGGATGGCGGACGCTGACGTGACCGAAGCCGTCGACTACGCCGAGACCCGCGAGGATGCGGTTGGCGGCGACCAGGTCGTCGATGAGCTCGGCGGGCGTGTTCGGCATGCCGGAAACGCTATCACGAATTGCCGGCGCCACAGCCGCTCCGCCGCGTTCTCAACCCGAAGGGCATGTCGTGCGGATTGCCATGGTGCGCGAGAGAGCGTATCGAAGCAGCGATCGGGTAAAATTGCCGCTCCCGCCCGCAGCAAGCGACGAAATACGGAGAGGTGGATGAGCGGTTTAAGTCACACGCCTGGAAAGCGTGCGTGGGTTAATAGCCCACCGCGGGTTCGAATCCCGCCCTCTCCGCCACATGCCAGAATCCCCCAAGAGCCAACCCCATCCAAAACCGTCCAATACGCGGACGGAACTACGCGCCCCCGTCATCCCTCATAGAGAAGAATGGGCTGAATCGACGTTTAGCACCGTCCGATCCCGTCCACTGGCGGCTTGTCCGAGGCCGTATGTTGGCCTAGTATGTCCCCAGGGGTACGCGCCACGACAGTATGTTCATAGCGGATTCGGGACCATGCTTACCAACACCGAGTGCAATAGCACGAAGCCGACGGATAGGATCTACCGCCTGAAGGATTCGGCAAATCTCTTCCTCGTCGTGTACCCGAGCGGACGCCGCTCGTGGGAGTTTCGTTACCAGACGCAGGGCAAGTCGCAGGCGCTGATCTTGGGCGAGTACGGGGACCGGAAGCCAGCCCTCGGCCCGCGCGCCGCGCGCGACCGCCGCGACGCGATCGCCGCCGATCGTGGCAAGGGTCTCGATCCGATCGTCGGCCGCAAGCTTGAGCGGGAGCGACAGCACCAGGCGCTCGTTGCGGCAAAGGCCCAGCGCGCCGCGGTCCGCCTCAACCAAGCGCGCGCGAAACTCGAGGGCGAGCGGGGCGCCATCACCTTCAAGATGGTGGCGGAGAAGTGGCTGGCGGTGAACCAAGCCCACTGGTCGAAGGAGCACGCCGCGCAGAACGTGCAGTCTCTGACGGACCACGTCTACAAGAAGATCGGCGGCAAGCACCCGGAGCATATCGAGCCGGCGCACGTCCTCGACCTCATCGACGGGATGCTCGTCGAGGGCAAGGTCGAGACCGCCCGGCGGGTCCGCCAGCGTATGGATGCGGTGTTCGAGCACGCGGGTCTGTACTACGGCTTCAAGAACAACCCGGTAGCGCTGGCCAAGCGGGAACTCGCCAAGCGTTTCAAGGTGGCGACCAGGGCCCATCCCGAGGAGAACTTCCCCTGCATCTCGTTGAAGGAGGCTCCACAGCTATTGCAGGCCATGCGCGTCTACGTCGGTACGCCGGTTACCCGGTCCTTGCTTTGGTTCGTGGCGATGACGGCCTGCAGGACGGGGGAGGCCAGAGGTGCGACTTGGGCCGAACTCGACCTTGAGTCCGCCACTTGGACTATCCCGGCCGCGCGGATGAAGGCGCGGCGCGAGCACGTCGTCTATCTCGCCCCCGCCGTCGTCAAGTTGCTTGAAACGCTGCGGCCGCACACACGCGGATTGCCGTGGGTGTTCCCTCATCCGACGCAAAAGCACAAGCCGGCAAGCGAAAACGCGATCCTGTACGTGCTTGCATCGATCGGCTTCAAGGATCGCCACTCCGGTCACGGCTTCCGCCGTCTCTTTTCGACAATCGCGAACGAGAGCGGGTTGCACCGCGGGGACGTCATCGAGGCGGCGCTCGCTCACAGGGAAGGCAACGAGATCCGGGCGGCGTACAACGCCGCCACTTACGAACAGGAGCGCCGGCGGCTGGCCGACTGGTACGCCGACGAACTCGAACGGCTCGAAGCGACTGCGAAGGTGGTCAATATTCGTTAAGAGTGGGCACGCGATGATCAGAGCCCCGAACGCACCCATAGCCACCGGGCAGACAATGAACACGAGGGGAATGACATGGCAGGTGCCTTCGCTGCGCCTCGACGATGAGGTTCGACGCACTCTTATCAGCTACCTTGTCGGGTCCAATCCTCCACCCATCGCGCAGATAAACAAGAGGGTCTCTTTGCTGCGGAAGGCATGGCTCCCCTATTGGGCGAGGGAGGCGCCGCCGTCGGTACTTGGGAAGGCTCGCGAGGCGTGGCCGGCCTTGGGCATGGTCTACGAAACGGAGGTTTGGCTAGGGCGATACTTCGAAGACGTGCGGATCGGGATATTGGCCGAAGCACGAGTCGCGTTGTTGCGCGCGCATCCTGATGAAGATCGGCGTGGACGCCCACGCAACGAGGCGCTTGAAAGACTGATCTTCGAGTTGCGCCGCATATTCTGGCGCTACTGCTTCGTGGAGCGGAAAGAGGACCGGATGCGGCGAGTCCGCGGCGCTAAGTCCATGCTATCGATCCTAGAGGTGCGGGAGGAGGATTTTGTGACAGACGCCTTAGAGGCGCTACGACGTGCCGTCCAAGCGCTTGGCCCTCTAGATGACGTTGAGCGGCGGACGGCGATGGAAAGGCGGCGGGACAAGGCACTGAAGGAACTCGCTGTTGTGCTCGATTCTCGCAATGTGCGGTACTACTTCGATCGCTCTGGTGTAGCAATGCCGTCGGCAGAACGCTATGGGCAGGGACCAAGCGGGAAGTGGGCTGGCAAGATGAAGCCGCTCCACGCCATGAAGGGGGTCACGAAGTCGCACGCGCTCAGGGCAAGGGACGACGACGATACTTGGGAGGCGATGGTTGCCCGAATCCAGCACAGCGAGTACATGCTCGTCGACACGTCGGCAGTCATTCCGGGCGCCCACGTCGACCGGATGATCCGGGACGCGATGCAGAGCAAGGCCCCCGGGCTGCACGCGAGCTTGGCGGCAAGCAATCGCTTGGACATGGAAGTGCAGTTCCGTGTGGCGGAGTTCGAGGAGATGACAGGTGCTGCGGTCGACCGTGCGATCGCAGTGGTCAAAGAGGCGTTGAGCAACGACCTCGGGGAGCGATCACACCGAGCGCAACAGGAGATTGGCGCGGCGGTGGAGAGCGCGCTGGCGATCGCGCTTGAGTTCCCGCCGGAGACCGGGGGCCCGTAGTATCGCGCGGATTGGGGCATGTGTGCTCGTAGCGCCGACGACCCAGGCACCGCAGGAGCAAACATGCTGAATCGCACCGGTGTCCCGTGCGTGGCTATCGCTTCCGCGTCTGTGGTTGACGCGCAGACGATGTACCGTTGCTGATCTGCAACTGAGCATCCCCAACCCTCCCACGGTGCGACGAGAAGCTATGGGCATCGTGCGTAGTCGTGGATGGCCACACTCCGCCCCGCGTCATCGGTCATCGTCCTCGCCGTTCACGGCGAGGACGCGTGCGGCCCTGATTGCGTCGAAGTCGAGCGCTACGAGCCGGCGAGGATATTCGACCTGGCCGGCCCGCCGGTGGGGTCGCCGACGTCGTGGCGCACCCGGTTGCTCCACTTGCCGGGCTGGCGATTCGTCAGCCAGAAAATGCACGCTGTGGTGTCAGGCGGGTAGTGCTTCGTGTACGGCACTCGCAGGACGGTCCTGCTTCTCGCGTCGAGGACGATCTTCACCGCCGGGTGCGAGTAACCACAGGCGCGCCGATACAGAGCCTCGACGATGAGCGCATCCGCGTAGTCTTTCCCTCTCTTTAGGGAGTCCGAAAACTCCGGGTGCCGCAGTTTCCAGAGGTTCAGCGTCGACTTGGCCACGCCGAAGAAGTTGGCGAGCTCAACGTCCGTGAGTCCTCGCCGGCAGAGGAGTTCCGCGCGCCTGGCGAGATCGGGGTGGTACTTCGTCGGTCGCCCGATGCGCGGCGCGGCGCGCATCACGTCAGTACCCATTCCGCGCTGCCTCGAGCCCACGCTTCGCGTCCTCGACGAACAACGGCCAGCGCTCCGCCGCTGTCCGCTGGTCGGGATCGCCGAGTAGCGCCACGAAGGAAGCGCAGCGGCCGAGCATGCCGAGCATCGGCAGGTAGTCACGGGTGGCGACGCCGTTCGGTCGCTCGCCGCGTGCCGCCGCTCGGCAACGTGGTCCGCGTGGTGTTGTCGTGAGGTTCCCACACTCGTCGCAGCGGCGCCGGTCGTCATCAGGCTCGCGCAGTGCGATGGGAAGATCCGTCATCAACCCGTAGGTCGGCAGGTACGGCCGCGCTTGATTCAGGTACCACGCTCGGGCGTCGGCATCCTCATGGTACTGGCGCAGGACTGCGCCGCCGGCCTCGGGGTCCGTCTCGTCGATGGCGTCCAGCCACGCGCGGATAGCGGCCGCGTCGCGCTCCGGGAGGGGCGCGCCCACCGTTGCCGGAGCCTCGGCGATGGGTTCGGCCGCTGTCACTGCCGTTACGTCCGCAAGTGACGTTACAGGCGTAACACACGTGCAAGCGAGTATCGGCGCGGGTTTCGGCGTTACGCCTGCGAAAGTAGCAGACGTAACAGGCGTAACAGCTTCGCTTTCCAGCCGCGACAGCAGCGCCTCAAGGCCCATCGTCGCCCCGCAGCTTCTCGACGTGGATCGCGTACAGGCGCACCACGCGCCCGCCGATACGCTCGGGCTTGGCGCGCTCGCCACTGCGCGCCGGCAGCGCGCCGGCATCCTGCAGCACGTCCAGCGCGCGCTTGAAGTCGAAGCCGGTAAGCGCCTCGCGCAATCCCGCCGCATTGAACAGGTAGACGCGCACACCCGCACTGTCGCGCCACCAGCCCGCCCGGTTGATCCGTATCGGATCGTCGCTGGTCGCGTCCGCATCCGAGAATCGGGAGTCGCCGTGTCGCTCGATGAATTCGGCGATGCGCTCGGGAATCTGTCGCCGCTCGTCGTTGCCACGGCCCCGCATCGCCTGCCATGCGCGGAACCCTTCGGCGGCCGCGTTGATGGCTTCGCCTTCCGGCCATCCGGTCAAGCCGTACTCGGTCGCCAGTTCACCGGCCAGGGCCACGAGCGCGAAGCGTGCCGCCGCGCGCTTGTCCTGCCCCTCGGCACCATCGGCCGCGAAGGCAGGCAGGGCCTTGATGCGTTCCAGCAGTTCGGCCAGGTCGCGCCCCTCATGCGCGAGCCGATGCAGGAACGCCCGCCCGGCGTGCCCGTGGTGTGTCGCCGCTGCCCGCTTCAACGCATCGGACAGCGCCGGTCCATCGGCGAAGCCGTGCAGGTCGTCCCACGCCCCGAATCGCCGCGCGGCCGGTACATCCAGCAGGCGCACGGCTTGCCCCGCTTTCGGCATCCGCCCGCCCTCGACCATCGCCGTAGCAAGGGTGCGCTCGCCGCTCGACAGCACCATGCAACGCCAGCGCGTGACACTGCGCGCGGCGCCGGTTCGACTCGCCCGTTGCTTGCCGCGTCCGTTGCCGAGCGCGTAGACGATGGCGCCAATCTCGCGCGGGTCGCATTCGCTGATTTCGTCCAGCGCCAGCAGGCAATCGCTGAACAGTGCCGCCGCGCCCTCGATGCCGTTCGCCGTGGCTCGCCAGCTTCTCCGGTAGTTCGTGCCGCCCCAGGTCGCGCAGGCCACTTCGATAGCGGTCGTCTTGCCGGTGGACGAATCGCCGACCAGGTGAATCCCGCCGCCCTCCGCGTTGCACTTCGCCAGCAGCGGCCCCGCAAACGATGCGGCGATCGCCAGCATCAGTAAGGGATTGCCGACGGCGCGTGCGGCGAGGTCGGCGCGCCAGCCTTCCAGCGTGCCGCCGCGCGTGTGCTCATCGTGCCCGCGCTCGCCGGTTTGAAAGATCACGTCCGCCGCATTCGGCCCGATCACTTCATCCGGCAGAACGAACGAGGTTCCGCACCAGCCCACTTGAACGGCGCAGTGCATGTGCCGCGTCGGCGTCACGGCTTGCAGGTACTGGCCTAGCAGCTTGTGCGCGTTCGGGTCGATCAGCAGGCCCATTGCCAGCAGTTCGCCGCGCAGGTCGTCGCCAGCGGCCCGCAGGAGTTCCATCGGCATCGCCCACTCGCGCCAGCGCTTGATGGTGTTGCGGAAGCGCAGCAGCCGGCCGAAGTTGTTTTCCTGCCCGTCGAAGGTCACAGCCTCGACGTGCAGGGGCGAGCATACCCATTGCTCGGTCAGCGCCGGGGGTTCGTCGGCCTTGCGCCCGTGTTTCAAGCCGAAGTACCAAACACCCGGCCGGTACTTCCTGCCGTCGGCCTCGGTCCAATCGCCCAGCACGACGAAGCGCGGCCGCCCCTCCGGTCCCGGAATCGGATTCGCTGTTACGTCTGTTACGTCATCCGATTTGCCAGACGTAACGCGGGAAGGCGCGCCAATGCTGGCTTGCACGCCTGTTACGTCTGTTACGTCTATTTCCGACGTTACGCCTTGCGATTCCACGTCGCCGGCAGGATCGGCGCCTGTGGGGCCTTCGTCGCCGGGATGATGATCGGCCCTCGCCGCCGCCAGCGCGCGCTCTACGGCCGCTTTGACGGCCTCCGCGCCGGCATGCTGGTGCAGGTCGTTGAAGTCGGTAGCGCCCTCCGGTCGGTCGGCGCCGAAGTCGGGAACGGCCAGCAGCCCGCCGACAGCACGCGCGGCCGCCGTCGCCTTCGTGATGCCAGGATTGCCCTCGGTGCGGTAGTCGTCGTCAGCGCACAGGATGATGCTGGCGCCCGGCAGCTTCCGGCGCACGGCGCGCGCGACGGCCTCGAGGTTGCCGGCGTTGAACGCGGCCGCTACCGCGTAGCCGGTTGCCTCGTGAATACTCGCTGCCGTGGCGAAGCCTTCGGCAATGCAGACGGTCGCGGCCGGCGTGCCGATGGCGTAGTAGCAGCCCGCCACCTTGCCGCCGGCAAGGAACAGCTTGTCGCCCTTGGCGTCGATGAATTGCAGCGAGTGCAGCTTGCCGTCGGCGTCGCGCATCGGCACCACGAGCGTGCCACCATGCACGCGGATGCCGTACGCCATGATGCCCTTGCGCGCCAGGTACGGATGATCCGCGCCGGCCGGCGTGGCAGCCTTCCATAGCTCGACCGCGCGGGTGCGCGCCCCGGCACGGCGCGCCTTCGAGTCGTCGTCGCGTTGCTTACGCATCGCCACCATGCGCTCGGCGTTCGCGATTCCCTCGATTGCCGATAGCTGGCGGCCGATGTCCATCTGCCACGTCTGCGACAAGCCAGAGCGCCAGCAGCCGAAGGCGCCGGCAGGGATACCGTCGGCGTGCAGCGTGTACCAGCCGCTATCGTCGCTGCGCTTGCCGTTGGTGGCGAAGCGCCGCAACGTCCCGTCGGCAATGACCTCGTCCGGAGGGGTGATCCCGAACGCCGCGATCGCGTCGCGGAACTGCGACTCGATCGTGTTCATGCACCGTCTCCGCCGCCCTCGACCTCGCTTACGGACACGATCCGCGCCCGACAGCCGACACGCGCCAAGTGGGCGACGACCGTCCGCGCCTCTTGCAGGGTTCCGCAACAACTCCACGTGCGCCAGCGGCCGTCCTGGCGCCGGCACAGAACCTCGTGCGGGCGTGCTGGACCAGTGCTAGAATTCGAACCGGTCCCCTCGCCAGGTCGACCACTCGGCAACATCCCGCGCCCGCTGGCCTCGACCCCAGTGGGCGCGTCCATTTCCGGCGTGCGCATCTAGGCGACCTCGGCCTGGTAAGCGTGCTTCCGTGCTGCAACGAGGCGCTGCACCAGCGCCTTGATTTCATCGTCGGACCTCCCTGCGATGCGGGCGGCGATGATGGTGTCGATCTCGCTGGACGGCCACGCAACCGCCCGCGCGCCGATCGGTACGGGGGGCACGAAGAGGCTGTCTCTGATCTTGTTGTAGAGGGTGCTGCGACCGTCGCCGGTTCTCTCAAGCACCCCCCGAAGGCGAACCATCATTTGCATCGTGCATCTCCCTGCCGCGTGGGAGCGGCTGTTGGACATGCACGGATGGTCGCGGACCTCCTCTAGTTGACGAAAACAATAATCAGGTGAAGTGGACGTTGCCGATGTCGGGCACTGCTCCGGCTGTGCGGGCAGTTTGACGGCAGTTCAGGGGCCGACAATCATGGACGGCGTCGTTTGGGCCTTCTCAGGATGGAGTCTCGCCGTCATCCTCTTGCCGGGGCCGCAACTTCGCGGCGTCGGGAAGGAACAGGCGGCGACGACCAAGCTGTACGTCGACCTCCACGCCAAGACCGAGGAATGCCGCAAGTCGGCGGCCGAACTTGCACGCGGCCGCGCTGACGGCGAACCGGGGCATCACACTCGCCGTCGAGAGGGATGCTCGCCAAGACCGCCACCCCGGAGCCCCCGGCGCTCGCCTCCAGCCCCAGCTACCTGCCGGGGCCAGTCAAGCTGGCCGCACTCGAGATCGAGATCAAGTGTCCGCGCATGGTCTGAATCTTGCATGCCAGGATCGCCGCAAGTGGGGCAGGTGTACACGCCGGGGGGCAAGCCGTGGGACTGACAGTACCGCAACGCAACGCCATCAATCACGTTTCGGGCCACCTCCAGCTCATTGCCTGCGCCGGCTCAGGCAAGACCGAAGTCGTCGCCCAGCGTGTCGTCAATCTGCTTCGGTCTCACAAAGACCGTGGGGGTGGCTGCGAACCCGCGAACATCGTCGCCTTCACCTTCACCGAGAAGGCGTCGGCCGAACTCAAGGAGCGAATCCACGAGCGCTGCCGCGAGGCGTTTGGCGAAATCAACGGGATGGCCGAGATGTACGTCGGCACCATCCACGGGTTCTGCCTCGACCTCCTCAAGGCCGAGGTCCCGGAGTACATGAAGTACGAGGTCCTGAACGAGGTCCAGCAGGTCCTCTTCGTCGACCGGAACTCGAAGAAGTCGGGTCTCACCGAGAGCACGACGCTCGATGGCAAGCCGCTGAAACGCTACATCGATACCCGGAACTACGTCGCGGCTCTCGGCATTCTGCGCGAGGACACACCCGCCCATCCCGATCGGCTCGCCGGAAACTCCGTCGCGGAGAATCTGCCGGTCTACGAAGCGCTGATCAGTCAGCACGGCTATCTCGACTACTCGGCCATCCTCAAGCGGGCGGTCGAGGCGTTGCGGACCCACGCGCCCATGCGCGAGCGCCTGGCCGCACGCGTCCGCCACGTCATCGTCGACGAGTACCAGGACGTCAACCCGATCCAGGAAGCGATCGTCCACGAGTTGTACGCGTTGGGCGCGGCGGTGTGCGTCGTCGGCGACGACGACCAGACGATCTACCAGTGGCGCGGCAGCGACGTCAGCAACATCCTCTCGTTCCGCGAGCGATACCCGAAGGTAGCGGAGGTGCGACTCGAGGAAAACTTCCGGTCCAGCGAAGGGATCGTCGCGGTGGCCCGCGACTTCGTCGGCAGCGTCGGACGCCGGCTCGACAAGGAGATGAAGACGACCGCCGCGCAGGCGTACGAGCCGGGCGACATTGTCGCCCTGCCGTTCGGCACGCCGCAGGCCGAGGCTGAGTACGTCGCTCGCACCTGCAAGGCCCTCCACGGTGTTGCGATCCGTGACAATAACCGCGACCGGGGCATGGCGTGGTCCGACATGGCCGTCCTGCTGCGCTCGGTCCGGCGCGATGGCGATCCGATCATGGCGGCGCTGGACGCGGTGGAGGTGCCCTACGTCATCACCGGAATGGACAACCTGTTCCAGAAGCCGGAGGTCGAGGCCGCCCGTCACCTCTTCTGGTACCTCGCCCGCGAAGTGGACGAAAACGCGCTGCGCGAGACTTGGCGCAACGCCCGGCTCGGCATCGGCGCAAAGGCGTTCGAGCGCGCGCTCGCCGCGGCCCGCAAGGCGCGCGACGAGATGCCGGACGCTACCATCGGCCAGTTCAAGGTCTACAACCTGCAGCGCCAGTTCATCGGTTTTCTCGAGAACGCAGAGCTACGCGAGGAAGCAGTGCCGGGCGGGCGTGGCGAGGTGGTCTTCTACAATCTCGGCCAGTTCAGCCAGGCGATCTCGGACTTCGAGAGCATCAACTTCCGCTCGGATCCGGTCGAAAAGTACCGCACGTTTGCGGGCTTCCTTCGCCACCACGCCGACAAAGCCTACCCCGAAGGCTGGCAGGAGAGCGCGTTCGTGAGCCCGGACGCGGTCCGGATCATGACCGTCCACCAGGCGAAGGGCCTCCAGTGGCCCGCCGTTTTCATCCCGCAGCTCGTGAAGAATCGCTTCCCGAGCCGCGGCGGCGGCGGCCGCACGCCCTGGCACCTCATTCCGGCGGCTGCCTTCGAGAACGCCGGACGCTACCGAGGCGGGCCGGACGACGAGCGTCGCCTGTTCTACGTGGCCGCCACGCGCGCGCAGAAGTTCCTGCACATGACCTGGGCCCCCACGCCTGGCAACCAGCAGGCGCGGGCCGCGTCCGACTTCTTCAACGAGGTCCTCGCGTCGAAGTACGTG
The DNA here is from genome assembly GCA_020845855.1 of Burkholderiales bacterium. Lineage (GTDB taxonomy): Bacteria > Pseudomonadota > Gammaproteobacteria > Burkholderiales > Casimicrobiaceae > VBCG01. Next base: position 3,338 of record JADLEZ010000272.1, on the reverse strand, counting down.
AAGCGCCGTGAGCAGGTCTACGGCCCGCGCGTGAAAGCGAAGCCAGAAGCGAAGGCTTCGGTCGCCAACGTCAACCTCTCTTTCTCCGATCTCAAGTACTTCTTCGAGTGCCCGTACCAGTTCAAGCTCCGCATCCTCTACGGCTTCAACGCCCCGCTCGACGAGGCGCTGGGTTTCGGCAAGGGACTTCACGATGCGCTCGCCGAGGTGCACGCTCGCGCCCTGCGCGGCGAGCGCATCGAGCCGGGTGAAGCGAAGGCCCTGGTCCAGCGGCACCTTCGTGCCCCCTACGCGTATCCCGCTCTGCGCGAGCAGCTCGAGCGCGCCGCTGAGAAGGCGATCGACGGCTACATCCGCAAGAACGCCGCCGCGTTCGCCAAACTCGAGTACTCGGAGAAGGCGATCGAGATCGCCCTCGGTGACGGTGTTTCGGTTTCGGGCCGCATCGACCTCGTGCGCAGGATGGACACCGACGAGGTCACGATCGTCGACTTGAAGTCGAGCGAACGCGCCCAGGCCGACGACGTCACCGAGAAGCAGCTCCACATCTACGCGCTCGGCTATCAGGAGCTCACCGGCAAGCGGGCCGACTACGTCGAGATCTACGAGTTAGACGACCAGAAGCAGAAGCGCCGCTCGGTCGACGACGACTTCATCGGCGACGTCAAGCGCGACGTCCGGGCCGCGGCGGCCGCCTTGCGGCACAACACGCTGCCGCCCAAACCGAGCAAGAAGACCTGCGGAAGCTGCGACTACTGCAAAATGTGCTCGGCGGCCGTGCCCGCCTGACGAAGGCCGGGGTCGGAGGGAGAGGGGGGAGGGGAATGAAGCTGAAGGACGTGCTGCTGGACAGCATGGAGTGGGGCGCGCTCAAGGCTGCCTGCGCCGAGCTCGAACTGGACGCGGACAAGCGTTCGCAAACGTCCATGCGCGAAGCGCTCGCCAGATCCAAGAAGGCGAAGCCCGAGCGCCTGCTGGCGCACATGTCCTCCCTCGAGATGCAGAAGGCGCTGGAAGCGCTGGGCGACCCGGCCGAAGGCAACAAGGCGGCGCTTGCCGAACGGCTGCTGACCTACCGCGGCGTAGCCGGCGCTGGCGACGAGCCCGTTGTGCCGCCGGCACGCGACCGTGCCCCCAGCCCCGACTACGGCGGTGCGGCGAAGCAAGCCCAGGCGCCGCTTCCGACCGCCGCCGGCGGCACCGCGCAGTACGAGCACGGCGACCGCGCCATCCAGCGCCCCGAGGCCGGCGTGCAGGACCAGTTCCAGGCGAAGAAGCCGCCGCGGACCTACCGCTACGACAGCTCGCTCGATCCGGCCCTCTCCTGGGACGAGCAGCGCGAGCGCGACCTGGGCGAGTGGCTGCTCGGCCTCATCGTGCGCGCGACCAAGGAAGGCGAACGCGGCGTGTTCGCCGAGCCGCAGGAGTGGAAGGGCGGCGGCGTGCGCGTGACCTCGCTCGCCGACGCCGCGCGGCTGCTGCAGGACATCTCCAAGCCATTCCTCAACTGGGCCGGCAAGGCCGAGCGGCACGAGATCCGCGTGCCCTCGGTGCCGCTCTTCGTGCACGAGCGGCATTCGACCAAGGCGATCCTCGACGGCATCCGCCACCGCAAGGCGCGTGGCCAGTCGCTCGACCTGTTCGGCGACTCGCAGATCGACATCCGCGAGAACCTCGAGGCGTACGAACACCAAGGCCCGTGGCGCAACCGGATGATCCTCGGCGACTCGCTCTCGGTGATGAACTCGCTGCTCGAGTTCGAGGGCATGGCCGGGCAGGTGCAGATGATCTACATCGATCCGCCCTACGGCGTGAAGTTCGGGTCGAACTTCCAGCCGTTCGTTCGAGCACCGAAAGTTGTGCATGGCGACGATGAGGAGATGACCCGCGAACCTGAGATGGTCAGAGCGTACCGAGATACATGGGAACTTGGAACGCACTCGTATCTAGCGTATCTCCGTGATCGGCTGGCAGTCGCGCGGGAGTTGCTATCTGACAGCGGTAGCGTATTCGTCCAAATTTCCGAAGACAACCATCATCATGTGCACGAGTTGCTTGATGAAATCTTCGGCGCCGAACAGTACGTGACGTCGATTGTGTTTGCAAAGACAACATCGTCGACAAGCAATCTGCTGTCGTCAGTCTTTGATACCTTGCTTTGGTATGCGAAGAATAAGGGACGACTGAAGTACAGAGGATTGTTCGGAGCAAAAGTCCGTGGTCAGCAAGGAGCGACGGGTTACACCCGCGTTCGGACCAAAGATGGTTCGATTCATCCTGCGTCAGAATTTGAGGACGCGACGGGTGAATTGGACCTTCCAGTAGGAGCGGAGCTGATCGCACTCGACAACATCACATCGCAGAGTCCTGGCTCGCGCTACGACGTGCAGTTCGCTGGGAAGAATTACAGACCGGAACCGGGATACTGGAAGACAGACGAAGCACGCATGAAAGTGCTCTTGTCTAAGGGGCGCATAGCAAGTACGCAGAACAAGCTTGCGTTCGTGCGGCGATTCAACGACTTCCCGCTGTATCCAATTTCGAACATTTGGACGGATACGGTTGGCCAGAATCAGTTTGGCGGGAGCAAGATGTATGTAGTGCAAACGGCCCTTACCGCTGTACGACGTTGCATGGCTATGTGTAGCGACCCCGGCGATCTCGTCTTGGACCCTACCTGCGGCTCCGGCACCACCGCTTACGTAGCCGAGCAGTGGGGCCGCCGCTGGATCACGATCGACACCTCGCGCGTCCCGCTCGCGCTCGCCCGACAGCGTCTGCTGACCGCGACCTTCCCCTACTACGAACTCAAGTCCCCGCAGTCCGGCCCCGGCGGCGGCTTCGTCTACAAGCGGAAGCAGAACCGCAAGGGCGAGGAGATCGGCGGCCTTGTCCCGCACATCACGCTCAAGTCCATCGCCAACGACGAGCCGCCGGCGATGGAGGTCCTTGTCGACCGGCCCGAGGAAGTCCCGAACGTGACGCGGGTGACCGGGCCGTTCGTCGTCGAGGCGACCATCGCGCCGGTGCAGCCGTTGGGCGAAGCGGAGGGTGACGGGCGCGGCGAGGCGGACCCGGCCACGCACATCGAGCGGATGACCGAGGTGCTGCGGCAGTCCAAGACCTTGCGACTGCCGGGCAACCGTGAACTCGTGCTCTCCGGCGTCCGGCGCACGGTCGATGCGGAGTTCCTGCACGCCGAGGCGAAGGAGTGCGTATTTCAGGCCATCGTAGACGGTCATTTCAGATGATCGTGGACGACGTTTCAGGCTGATCGTAGACGCCGTTTCAGCCCTTCGTGGACGGCGTTTCAAACTGATCGTGGACAATCGCGGCGC
>JADLEZ010000271.1 GCA_020845855.1 Burkholderiales bacterium | reverse complement strand
CAGCGCGGCATGATGCGCGGCATGATCACCGGGCTCACCGCCCGGTCGGCGACGATGGCCGCCACCATGGCGGAGCACGGCATCACCGGCGTTCCGGACAGCATCGACGGCGAGTTCGGCCTGTATCGCGTGTACTACGGCGGCGCGTACGACCGGCCAGCCCTCCTCGGCGACCTGGGCGAGCGCTACGATTCGGCCGACATCGGCATGAAGCCGTGGCCGACCTGCCGCTACACGCACGCTTACATCGACGCGACGTTGCAACTCGTGGGCGAAGCCGGCATCCGGCCGGAAGCGATAAAGGCGATGCGGCTCTTCGTCGCCGGTTACGCCGAATCGCGGTGCGTGCCGCTCGCGCAGCAGCGAGCGCCGCACAACTACAACCACGCGGGTCACGCGCTGCCGTTCCTGGTGGCGCTCGCGGCGGTACGCCGCCACGTCACCATCGACGATCTCACGCACGCGCTCGACGATTCCCGGATTCTCGACCTCGCGCAACGCGTCGTCCCGGTGCACGACCCGCGCTTTTCCGCCGAGAACCGGGTGGGGCCGGCGCTGGTCGAGATCGACCTTGCGGACGGCAGCACCCGGCGCAAGGAGATCGAATCCGTGTACGGCGGACCGCGGCATCCCATGTCCTGGGACGACCTCGCGGCCAAGTTCAGCCTGTGCGTGGCCCACAGCGCACGGCCGCCGGCGCCCGCCGCGGTGGATCGCCTGGTCGAGCGCATCGCGCATCTGGAGGAAGTCTGCGATGTCGGCGAGATCGTGCAGGCGTTGAGCTGATGGGCACGTTCGCGCGCCGCCTGGACGGCATCGCCCCGTCACCGATCGCCGTGCTGAGCCAGAAGGCGCGCGAGTTGAAGACACGCGGCGTGGACGTGATCGACCTCGGCGTGGGTGAGCCTGACTTCGATACGCCGGACTACATCAAGGAGGCGGTCGTGGCCGCGCTCGAGCGCGGCGAGACCAAGTACACGCCGACCAACGGGTCCCTCGCACTGCGCCAGGCGATCTGCGCGAAGTTCGAGCGCGAGAACGGGCTCGCCTACACCCCCGACCAGATCGCGGTGGCGGCGGGCGCGAAGCAGGTCATCTTCAACGCGATGATGGCCACGCTGGATCCCGGCGACGAGGTGATCGTGCCCGCGCCTTACTGGGCTTCGTATCCCGAGATCATCCGGATCGCGGGCGGCGTGCCGGTGTACGTGGCCTGCAGCGAGGCGGACGGCTTCACCATGAGCCCCGCGGGACTGGCCGCGGCGATCGGGCCGCGCAGCAAGTGGCTGTTCCTCAACTCGCCCGGCAACCCGAGTGGGGCCGCCTACGATGCCGCGCAGTTGCGCGCGCTGGCTTCCGTCCTGCTCGCGCATCCGCAGGTCTGGATCCTGACCGACGACATCTACGAGCACCTGCTGTTCGACGGGCGCCGGTTCGCGACCCTCGCGCAGGTCGAGCCGTGCCTGTTCGAGCGCACGTTGACACTCAACGGCGTTTCCAAGACCTATGCCATGACGGGATGGCGGCTGGGCTATGCGGGTGCGCCCGACGCGATGGTGCGCGCGATGAGCAACGTGCAAACCCAGTCCACGACCCACGCGAGCTCGTTGAGCCAGGCCGGCGCGCTGGCGGCGCTGACCGGGCCGCAGGATTTCCTGCCCGGGCGCGTGGCAAGCTTCGAGGCGCGCCGCAACCTGATGGTCGAGCGCTTGAACGGCATCGCGGGACTCAGTTGCCGGCGTCCCGAAGGCGCGTTCTACGTCTTCCCTTCGTGCGCGGGATTGATCGGCCGCGCGCGCCCCGATGGCGGCCGGCTCGCGAGCGACCAGGACCTCGCCTTGTACCTCCTCGACGCGGCCGGTGTCTCGCTCGTGCCCGGCTCGCTGTTCGGCACGCCTGGCCACCTTCGCCTGTCGACGGCGGCCGACATCGGCCTCCTGCGCGCCGCCTGCGAGCGGATCGAGGCCGCCGTGAACCGCCTGCAATGAGGCCCAAGTTCTACGTCGGCACCATCGGCATGTCGGTGTGGTCGACCGAGGACCTGGGACAAACGTGGTCGCGTCCCAACAGCGAGTACGGACTCAACAACGAGTCGCGCGTGTGGGCGCTCGCGAGCCACGCGGCGCATCCGGACCACCTGCTCGCGGGAACCGACCGCGGCCTGTACCGGTGGGCAGAGCGGGAGAAGCGGTGGCAGCACCTGCCCTCCGCGATGGACGGACTGAACATCTGGGCGCTGCAGCACGCGCCGCACGATCCGGCCTTCATCGTTGCCGGGGTGAGCCCCGGCGCGCTGTACCGCTCGCGCGACGGCGCCCGCAGTTGGCAGAAGCTCGCGCTCGCGATTCCCGAGACTTGCATGTTCAATCTCACGTCGCGGGTGACCCAGATCGTGTTCGATCCCATCGATCGCGACACGCTGTGGGTGTCGGTGGAAATCGACGCCATCCACCGCAGCACCGACGGCGGCGACACTTGGACGCGGCTTGCGAACGGGCTCGCGACCGACGACGTGCACGGGATCGCGGTGATCCGCGAGGGCGACCGGCGCGTGGTGCTGGCCGCGGTCAACCGCGGCGTGCATCGCAGCGAGGACGACGGTGCCACCTTCCGGATCGTGCCGCTGCCGACACCCTGGCAGTACACGCGGGCGGTGGCCGCGAAGGCGTCCGGCGACGGCACGCTGTTCGTCACCAACGGCGACGGGCCGCCGGGCTCGTGGGGACGTCTCTTCCGCAGCAGGGACTACGGGCGCAGTTGGCACGAGCTCGAGCTGCCGGGCGAGCGCAACAGCACGCTGTGGACCATCTCGGTGCACCCGTTCGACCCCGAGCTCGTCTTCGTCTGCTCCAACCTCGGCCAGATTTATCGCAGCCAGGACGGCGGCGACCGCTGGGTAAAGCTCACGCGCGAGTTGGGCGAGATCCGCTGCGCGCACTGGCGGCCCGTCGCCTGACGATCAGCAGGTCGATGCAAAAGGCGTCCGCACGGTCCCAAGGCAAAACCGTGTCATCCCGAGCGGCGCGAGGGATCTGCTGTTCAAGGGCATCAACCGCTTGTGAAAAACGAGAGTCCTCGCTGCGCTCGGAATGACACCATTCTGTTGGTGCCGCTACCGCACCCCGCGCTCCGTGGCGGCGCGATCCTGGGGCCGCTCGCCCACGTCGACCGGGCGCTCGCCGAAGTCGAGCGGAATGAACGGCCCGCCCTGATACTTGCTGGCGGGGTCGTCGGGCGAGGGCGGCGGAACCCCGGCGAAGCGCTCCGCGAACGCCTCGGCATCGTCCTGCGGCTTCCAGTCGACGCCGGACTTCGAGTTGTCCCAGTAGCCGCGGCGGTTGTTGGAGCTGCCGTAGACGATCGCGAAGCCTAAGTCGGGCTGGTCGAGGCACGCGTCGACCAGGCGATACAGGTCCGCGAAGCTCAGCAACGTCGACAGGTGGCGCGGGACGCGGGGCTCGGTGAGTACCGTGCCGATGCGCAGGCACGCGATCTGCATCCCGGCCTTGTCGACGTACAGTTGGGCGAGGTCCTCGGCGAACGCCTTGCTCACGCCGTAGTAACCATCCGGCCGGTGCGGCACCGTGCTGTCGATCTTCTGGCTCGACGGGTAGTAGCCGATGGCGTGCACCGAGCTCGCGTAGACCACCCGCCGCACGCCGTGCCGGCGCGCCGCGTCGAGCACGTTGAAGGTGCCGACGATGTTCGCGCGCAGGATGCGCTCGAAGCTGTCCTCGATCCGGATGCCGCCGAAGTGGAGGATGCTGCCGCAGCCTTCGACCGCGCGATCGACCGCCGCGGGGTCGGCGAGATCGGCCAGGACGATCGACTCGCCGGGCAGCGCCGGCCCGAACTCCAGGATGTCGGTGCTGCGCAGGCCCTGGGCACGCTTCACGAGGTGAGGACGCAGGTGGCGGCCGAGCCATCCGGCGGCGCCGGTCAGCAGCACCGGCTTGCGGTCACTTGTGGCACTGGTGGTCATGGCGATCCCATACGTATGCGAAAAAGGGTATTGTAGCGCACGGCGGCCGCTGGCAGCCGCGGAGGCAACGCCATGAAATGCCGCGAAATCGTCTTGCGAGCACGCCCGTCCGGCATGCCGCGCGAAAGCGACTTCGACGTGGTCGAGCGCGACGTGGCCGAGCCGGACCCGGGCCAGGTACTGGTGCGCAACCTGTTCCTGTCGGTCGATCCCTACCAGCGCAACCGGATGCGCGCGGGGCTTACGCTCGGAGGCGCGATTCCCGCCCGCAGCGTGGGCAGGGTCGTGGCCTCCCGCCACGAGGCGCTGCGCAACGGCGATCTCGTGTTTCTTGGCGCCGGCGCCTGGGCGGAAGCGGTGCGGGTCGACGGCGGCGACGCCACACCGCTCGATCCGGAACTCGCGCCGCCGCAGATCCACCTGGGTGTAGCCGGCGTCCCCGGGCTGACGGCCTACGTGGGCCTCCTCGATCACGGCCGCCCGCAGGCTGGCCAGACGGTCTTCGTGTCGGCAGCCGCCGGCGCGGTCGGCTCGCTCGCGTGCCAGATTGCGAAGCTCGCGGGCTGCCGGGTGGTGGGCAGCGCGGGCTCGGACGAGAAGGTCGGCTGGCTCCTGCGCGAAGCGCGGGTGGATGCGGCGATCAACTACCGGACCTGCGGCGATCTTGCCGAAGCGATGCGCAGGCACTGCCCCGAGGGCATCGACGTGCTGTTCGAGTGCGTCGGCGGGGCGCAACTGGACGCCGCGGTGGCGGCCATGCGGCCGCACGGCCGCATCGTGCTGTGCGGGCTCGTGGCGAGCATCAACGCCACGGGTGCGCGTCCCGGGCTCGCGGACCTCGACGCCTTCATCATGAAGCGGCTCGCGCTGCGCGGCTTCGTGGTCACCGATCACCTCGACCGCAAGCCCGCCTTCCACGCCGATCTCAAGCGCTGGCTCGCCCGCGGCGAGGTGCGCTGGCGCGAGACGATCGTCGACGGGCTTGTGAGCGCACCGGGCGCGCTGATCCGGCTCCTCGAAGGCGGCAGCGAAGGCAAGATGCTGGT
>JADLEZ010000270.1 GCA_020845855.1 Burkholderiales bacterium | reverse complement strand
TTCCCGTGCGTCTGGAGGCCTTCGCGATCCGTCACGGCAGCGGCGGCGCCGGAAGGCATCGCGGCGGCGACGGCGTTCGCCGCCGCGTGCGCTTCCTCGAGCCCATGACGGCGGTGATCCTCGCCAATCGCCGGCGAGTGCCGCCGTTCGGCGCCGGCGGCGGCGAGGCCGGCGCGCCCGGGCGCAACTGGGTCGAGCGCACGGATGGCACGGTGGAGAGCTTTGGCGCCACGCACAAGGTCGACATGGGCGTGGGCGACGTGTTCGTGATCGAGACGCCGGGGGGAGGGGGCTTCGGCGCCCCCGAGTGAGGGCGCGACAGCCGGGAGCGCGCGAGCCTATAATTACGCCCCATTTTCCACGGCCGGAGCCGGCATGGCCTCCATCTACGATTTCACGGTCAACGACATCAAGGGGAAGGCGGTCAGGCTCGACCGCTACAAGGGCAAGGTGATGCTCATCGTGAACACCGCGAGCAAGTGCGGGTTCACGCCCCAGTACAAGGGCCTCGAGGCGCTGTACGGCAAGCTCCACGGCAAGGGCCTCGAGGTGCTCGGCTTCCCGTGCAACCAGTTCGGCGGCCAGGAGCCCGGGAGCGAAGCGGAGATCAGCGAGTTCTGCGAGTTGAACTACGGCGTCACCTTCCCGATGTTCGAGAAGGTCGACGTCAACGGCGAGAAGGCGGCGCCGCTTTTCAAGTACCTCAAGGCCGAGAAGCCGGGGATCCTCGGCAGCGAGGCGATCAAGTGGAACTTCACCAAGTTCCTGGTCGACCGCAAGGGCCACGTGGTGGCTCGCTACGCGCCCAACGACACGCCCGAGTCGCTCGCCGGCGACATCGAGAAGGCGCTTTGAAACGCACGTTCGCGCTGGCCGCGACGCTGGTCGCGGTGGCGGCGCTCGCGCCGGGCGCGGCGCTCGCCCAGGCCGATCTCAGCAAGACGCTGCGGGTGGTGTTCCGCACCGCGGAGACGGGCTTCGACCCCGTGGCCATCTCCGACATCTACTCCAACTACGTCAACCGCGCGATCTTCGAGGCGCCGTTCCGCTACGACTTCCGCGCCCGCCCGCACAAGGTCGTTCCCAACACCGCCGTTGCGCTGCCGGAGGGCAACAAGGACGGCACCGAGTGGACGATCCGCATCCGGCCGGGCATCTACTTCAGCGACGATCCCGCGTTCAAGGGGAAGCAGCGCGAGCTGACGGCCGCCGACTACGCCTACTCGTGGCGGCGCACGTTCGACCCCAGGACGCGCTCGCCGCAGCTCGAGCTCTTCGACGGCCGCCTCGCGGGCATGGACAAGGTGCTCGCCAAGGCGAAGGAGAGCGGCAAGCTCGACTACGACGCGCCCATCGAAGGTCTGCAGGTCGTCGACCGGTACACGCTCAAGCTGAAGCTCAACTATCCGTGGTGGGACATCGCGGTCGACCTGACCAGCGCGGCGGCGGGTGCGGTCGCGCGCGAGGTGGTCGAGGCGTACGGCGACGCGAGTGGTTGGGTGATGCAGAACCCGGTGGGCACCGGCCCGTACAGGTTGAAGGAGTGGCGGCGCGCGCAGCGCATCACGCTCGAGGCCAACCCGGTGTTCCGCGGCATCCCGTTCGTGGAGAGCAACGATCCCGCCGACAAGGCGATCAATGCGCGCTTCAAGGGCAGGAAGTATCCCTTCATCGGGCGGGTGGAGATCGCGATCATGGAGGAGGGCAACCCGCGCGTCCTCGCGTTCTCCCGCGGGGAGCTCGACTACCTCGACATACCATACGAGCTGGTGCCGAACGTCATGGAGCCCGGCAATTCGCTCAAGCCCCAGTTCGCCAAAGCCGGCGTGCTGCTGGAGCGCGACGTGCAGCCGTCGATCACGTTCGCCTTCTTCAACATGGAGGACCCGGTCGTCGGCGGTTATACGCCGGAGAAGATCGCGCTGCGGCGCGCGATCGGCATGGCGTACAACGTGGAAGACGAGATTCGCATCATTCGCCAGGGGCAGGGCAAGGTTGCCAACATGATCGTGCCGCCGAGCGTATCGGGCTACGACCCGAACTTTTTCGCGAGCTCCAAGTACGACCCCGCCGCGGCGAAGGCGCTGCTCGACAAGTTCGGCTACGTCGACCGCGACAAGGACGGCTGGCGCGACCTGCCCGACGGCAGGCCGCTCGTCATCCGGCGCGGCACGTCGCCCTCCGCGCTCGAGCGGCAGTACGACGAGCTGTGGCAGCGCAGCCTGAACGCGATCGGGATCCGGATCGAGATGGTCACGCAGAAGTGGCCGGATCTGCTCAAGATGGCGCGCAACGGCCAGCTCCAGTTCTGGCAGCTCGCCAACACGTCGATGACCACCGACGGGTACGGCTTCCTCGGCCTCCTGTACGGGCCGAACGCGGGCTTCGCCAACCTGTCGCGGTTCAGGCAACCCGAGTTCGACCGCCTGTACGACTCGTCGAAGCGGCTGCCCGACGGTCCCGCGCGCGACAAGCTCGTGCGGCAGATGTCGGAGATCGTCGCCGCGTATGCGCCGTTCAGGCTCAATTCGTACCGCATCGAGAACGTGGTCGTCTATCCGTGGGTCGTCGGTTACAAGTACAACCCGTTCAACCAGCATCCGTGGCAGTACCTCGACATCGACCTGTCCGTGCCCCGGAGGCCGGTCCAATGAGAGCCGCGATCGCTCTTGCCTGCCTGGGGTTCGTCCTGCACGCGCATGCGCAGCCGGCGAAGTGGGCCGATCCGGCGAAGGTGCTGCGCACCGCCATCGCCGTCGCCGAAACGGGCTTCGATCCGCAGGCGGCGCAGGATTTCTACTCCAACACCATCAACTCCGCGATCTTCGACCCGCTGTACGAGTACGACTACCTCACGAGGCCGCACAAGATCGTGCCGCGGGTGGCGGAGGCGCTGCCGGAGATCTCCGCCGACGGACTGACGTGGAAGATTCGCGTCCGCAAAGGCATCTACTTCGCCGACGATCCCGCGTTCAAGGGCAAGAAGCGCGAGCTGACCGCGCACGACTTCGTGTACGCGATCAAGCGTCTGATCGACCCCAGGGTGCGCTCACCCAACGTCTTCCTGGTGCGCGACCGGCTCGCGGGTGTCGCCAAGGCGATCGAGGAGGCGACCGGCAGCGGCGGCCGGCTCGATTACGAGAAGGAGATCGAGGGCGTCAAGGCGCTCGACCGCTACACGCTGCAGTTGAAGCTCGCCGAACCCGACTACGCGTTCCTGCCGCGGCTGACCGCTACCCAGATGGCGGCGGTGGCGCGCGAGGTGATCGAGGCGTACGGCGACGCGAGCGGCTGGGCGATGGCGAACCCGGTCGGCACCGGGCCGTTCAGGCTGAAGGAGTGGCGGCGCGCGCAGCGCATCGTGCTCGAAGCCAATCCCAACTATCGCGAGGAGACGTTTCCCGCGCTGCCCGCGAACGCCGACGCCGATGCGCGCGCCGCGTACGAGGCGATGAAGGGGAAGCGCCTGCCGCAGGTCGGCCGCGTCGAAGTCGCGGTCATCGAGGAGTCGAACCCGCGCCTACTCGCGTTCAACAGCAACGAGCTCGATCTGGTCGACGTGCCGCGCGACCTCGTGAGCCGCGTGCTCGACGAGAGCAATCGCCTGGTGCCGGCGTACGCGAAGCTGGGCGTCACCGTGCAGCGCTCGCTGGAGGCGGGGCTCGCGTTCTTCGCGTACTTCAACCTGAACGATCCCGTGGTGGGCGGCTACACGCCGGACAAGATCGCGCTGCGGCGGGCGATCCTGATGGCATACAACCCAGCCGAGCTCATCCGCGTCGGACTGCAGGGGCAGGGTCTCGTCGCCAACCAGCTCATTCCGCCCGTGGTTCCTGGCCACGTCGCCGGGATCAAGAACAGCACACCGTATGACCCGGCACTCGCGCGCTCGCTGCTCGACAAGTTCGGCTACAAGGACCGCGACGGCGACGGCTTTCGCGAGCGGCCCGACGGCAAGCCGCTCACGCTGTCGATGGGGTCGGCGCCGACCGGCGAGAACCGCATCCGCGACGAGCTGTGGCTCAAGAACATGCGCGACATCGGCGTGCGCATCGAGTTCATGCACCAGAAGTGGCCGGATCTGCTCAAGATGTCGCGTGCGGGGCAGCTTGCGATGTGGCAAGTGGGCTGGACCGCGACCTCGGCCGATTCCTACATGGAGCTCGCGTACGGGCCGAACGGCGGGCAGTCGAATCTCTCGTTCTTCAGGAACGACGAGTACGACAAGCTCCTGCGGCAGGCGCGCGGCGTGCGCGCCGACGCCGAGCGCGACAAGCTGTACGCGCGCATGACGGAGATCGTCGCCGCCTACGCGCCGATGGGCGGCGGCATCTTTCGCATGGAGAGCACGCTCGCCAAGCCGTGGGTGGCCGGCTACAAGAAGGACAGCTTCCGCTCGCAGCCGTGGCGGTTCGTGGACATCGACTTGGCGCGGATGAAAGGCCCATAGGGTCAGATTCGATTCTCGCTTTGCGGGCGCGGCAGCACTGCCGTTAAATGGGGACGTACCCCATTACAGAGTTGTAATGGGGTACGTCCCCATTGCAGGCTGGGTCAGAGCCGATTTTCTGCTGCGCCTCCTCACCCCCGATACGCTGTGCTGCCGCGCCCGCAAGACGAAAATCGGATCTGACCCTAGCCTAGCCGCAGTCGAACTCGACCAACTCGCTGCCCTCGATCGCCGAGGAGTGCCCGAACGCGATCCGGCCGCGGTCGCGCAGGATGAGCTCCTCCCGCCGCAGTTCGACTTCGTCCTCGCCCTCGATCATGACGAACGTGCCGTTGCTGCTCTGGTCGACCACCACGAACTTGTCGCGCCGCCGCTCGATGCGCGCGTGCAGCCTAGAGGCGAGCTTGTCCGCGATCACGATGCCGGCGGACTTGTCGCGCCCTAGCGTGAGCTCGGTGGCCGTTTCGTCGAGCTCGATCACGCGCGCGCCGTGGCGCAGGGTCAGGTGCGCGGCCTCGCGCACGCCGGGCCGCGTCACCAGCGCGGTGAGCTCGGCGTGGTCCCACACGAGCTCGACGATGCCGATGTCCTGCTGCTTGCCCTTTACCGTGAGCACATCGATCTCGCGCAGGTTAGGCTTGAATGGCGCGGACAACACTTGCGCCGTGGTCGCCGACAGGATCACCTGCCCGCGCTTGGCAAGGGCGACCATGCGCGCCGCGACGTTCACGCCGTCGCCGAACACGTCGCCGTCTTCGGCCTCGATGGCGGTCCCGAAGTGAAAGCCCATGCGAAACGCAACGGGCACGCCGCACTCGCCCGGCGACGTCATGCGCATCTGGATCTCCGCCGCCGCCGCCGCAGCCTGGTCCGCCGAGGCGAACGCGAGCATCGCCTCGTCGCCGATCGTCTTCACGAGGCGCCCGCCGTGTCCGGCGGCGACACTCTCGGCGAGCGCCAGGCAGCGCGAGATCTCCGCCAATGCAGGCGCGTCGCCGAGCTGCTCGTACAGGCGGGTGCTGCCGGCGATGTCGGCGAACAATACGGCGATGCTCGAGACGGGTGTGCTCATCGGCGGCGGAATCGGGGCCAGCCGAGTATACCGCCGGCGCGTTCGCCGGCGCGCGCTGGCGAATCGGTCGGCGCTCGCGTAAGATGCGCGCCCTTCAGCCACCTCGATGGCCACTTGCATAGGAAGCAGGTGGTGCGCGCGCGCGCCGCCATTGGCATGGGAAGTCATGTATCGCTTGCAACGCTGGCTTAGGCGTACGTTTCGCGGCCTCTGGCGCTCTGCGGACTTCCGAAAGCTCTGGGTGTCGCTGACCGTCACCTCGTTCGGCGCCCAGATCACGAACCTCGCGCTGCCGCTGACGGCCGCGCTGTTGCTGCACGCGACACCGCTGCAGATGGGCATCCTGGTCGCGCTGGAGACGCTGCCGTTCGCGCTGGTGTCGCTGCACGCCGGCGTGCTCCTCGACCGGGTGCGCAAGCTCCCGGTGGTCATCGCGGCGAACTTCGCGCGCGGCTTGGCGCTCCTCGCCATTCCGTTCGCGGCATGGATGGGCCTGCTGTCGGTCGAGCTCCTGTACGTGGTGGGCTTTTTCTGCGGCGTGCAGAACGTGATCGGCGGCGCCGCGTACCAGGTGCTGCTCGCGCAGCTTGCCGGCCGCAGGCGCCTGGTCGAGGCCAACGCGAAGGTCGCCCTCGGCGAGACGTCGGCGGCGCTGGTTGGCCCCGGTCTGGCCGGTGGCCTGATCCAGCTCCTCACCGCGCCGATCGCGATCCTGGTGGACGCGCTCGCGTTCCTGTGGTCGGGCTGGTGGCTGCGGCGCGTGCGCGCGCCGCAAGACGTGCCGCACGACGGCCCGCGCGGCGCGATCGGCAGCGAGATCGCGGAAGGACTGAAGCTCGTGTTCGGCAACCCGACGCTGTTCGCGCTCGCGTGGCTCGCGGGCGTGTGGCAGTTCCTGCACCACATGCAGATCGCGGTGCTGATCCTGTTCGCCACGCGCGAGCTCGGCATGTCCGCGGGCGCGATCGGCCTCGTGTACATGCTGGGCGGCGTCGGCTGTGTGCTCGCCGCGGCGTCCGCGGAGCGACTCTCGGCGCGGTTCGGCATCGGACCCGTGATCGTGCACGGCCTCATCCTCACCGCCCTCGCCTGGCAGTCGATCGGCCTCATCGGCGGGCCGGTGTGGGTCGCCACCCTGCTGCTCGGTCTCGCGATGCTCGCCTTCGACTTCGGCGGCGTGCTGTACGGCGTCAACTACCTGGCGCTCCGCCAGGCGATCACGCCCGACCGCCTGCTCGGCCGCATGACTGCGACCATGCGCTTCCTCACCGTGGCGATGGCGCCGCTGGGCGCGCTGGTCGGCGGCGCGCTCGCCACCTGGATCGGCTTGCGCGGGACGCTGCTCACGGTGGGTGTGCTCGGCCTCCTGCTCGCCGCGTCCGCCGTGCTGTGGTCGCCGGTGCGCCGGCACCAGAGGCTGCCGGCGGTAGCGGCGGAGTAGTACGCTACCGCATCATGACGCGCGTTGTTTCCTTCCTTAGCGACGCTGTGCACCGCCTCCCGCCGAGAGGGCGAGCGTCATGGGGCGGCCAACATTCGCAGCGATGAACCGCCAGGCTACGCCGAGGGCAAGAACCTGATCCTCGACCGCCGCACGACGGAAGGGCGCAACGAACGCTATTTCGCGCTGGCGGCGGAGCTCGTAAGCCTCAACGTCGACCTGATCGTCGCCCCGGGAACGGTCGCGGCGTTGGCGGCCAGGAAGGCGACGAGCACGGTTACCATCCCAGCTAGTTCCTGGCGCCGGCGCGGGCCAGCTCGACCAGCGCAGCGCGGGCGTCGGCGCTCGGTTCGGCAGTCGGCGCGTAGAGGAACTTGATCATCCGCGTACCGGTGACGACCACGACTTCCGCGCGCGGATTGCCCTTGCTGCAATGATGCGCGATGCCGGCGCGCTTGCCGAGGTTCGGCAGCGGGTCGACCGTGCAGCCGCCTTCCTCGAGGAGCCGCTGCGCTGCCGGCCAGCCGCGCGCATCCTTGGTGACGGCGACGGTAATCACGTTGCCGTCGGCCGATACGAGGCAGTTGTTCGCGTCCGGCACGATCGTCGACTTGTCGCCAGGCAGCAGGCGCTCGACGAGGTTGGCGTCGAGGTACCGGCAATGGGTCTCCTTGGCGAGCGCCTTGGGATTGGTGGCCACGCCGAGCGTGGCGGCGATCAGGTTGGCGGCGAGGTCTCGCTGTGCCGGTGTAATCGGGTCCTTGAGATTGAGATACCCGGACACCCCGACAGTGCCGCGATGTCCATAGAAGAACATCGACGCGCGATCGACCTGCCCATCCGGTTTTCTCTGCTGGTAGGCGATTCCATGCTCGCCGAGCGATGGCATCGGCTCGACGACGCTGGTCGCGGCGACCGCCTGCCTCATCTCGACGGCGGCCGCAGTGGCAGCTTGCGCAGTGCTCGCGACCATGTGGGTGTACCCGAAATTCACACTCGAGTTCCTCGTCGTGAAGCTGCACTGGCCCGGCCCGCCGGACATGACGCGCCACGGTGCAGCTTCCGAAAAGCCCTTGTTGAGCATCGACACGTCGATCGCCGGACATTTTTGCGCAAACGCCGCCGCGCTCGCGAGAAGCAGGAACACGCCGAGGAATGGCGAAGCTCTCATTTTTCCCCCAAGGGTATCTTGGACGGCGCGCGGCCTTCGAGCTCGACCCACTGTTCGAGCATCTGCGCGAGCAGCTTCTCGATCTCGGCCGCCCGCGCGCGATCGGCGCGCATGACGTCCGCGCCTTGCCTGCGGTAGTCGGCGGCGCACATGCGCTCGCCGAGCGCGATCTGCTCCCGCTCCAGCGCGTCGAGCGCCGCCGGCAGGCCCTCGAGCTCGCGCTGCTCCTTGAACGAGAGCTTCGCGGGTCGTTGCGCCGTTCGCGGCGTTGCCGGGCGCGCGGCCGCCGGTGCGGCAGCCGCTGCCGGCGGCGGGCGCTGCGCGACCCAGTCGCTGTAGCCGCCGACGTACTCCCGCCATCGGCCGTCGCCCTCGCTTGCGAGCGTCTGGGTGACGACATTGTCCAGGAACGTGCGATCGTGGCTGACGAGGAGCAGGGTGCCGGGGTACGCCTGCAGCGTCTCCTCGAGGATTTCGAGCGACTCGATGTCCAGATCGTTGGTCGGCTCGTCCAGTACCAGGAGATTGGCGGGCTGCGCGAACAACCTCGCAAGGAGCAGCCGGTTGCGCTCGCCACCGGAGAGCGTGCTCACCGGCGCCTGCGCGCGTTGCGGCGGAAAGAGGAAGTCCCCGAGATACGAGAGCACGTGCTTGCGCCCGCCGGGCGTCTCGATCCATTCGCCGCCGGGACTGATCGTCTCGGCCAGGGTGCGCTCGTCGTCGAGCTGCTCGCGCATCTGGTCGAAGTAGGCGACCTGCAACTTCGTTCCGCGCCGAACGGTTCCGGTGTCCGGCGCCATCGTGCCGAGGACGAGCTTCAGCAGCGTCGACTTCCCGGCGCCGTTCGGGCCGATGACGCCGAGGCGATCGCCGCGCATGATCCTTAGGTCGAGACCGCGCACGACGGACTTCTCGCCGAACCGCTTGCCCACCCCTTCGAGCTCGGCGACCAGCTTGCCCGACCGCTCCGCGGTCCGAAGCGCGAGCGTCATGCCGCGCTGCCGCTCACGCCGGGCGGCGCGCTCGCTGCGCAGCAGCTCGAGCCGGCGCACCCGTCCCATGTCGCGCGTCCGCCGCGCCTCCACGCCCTTGCGTATCCACGCCTCCTCCTGTTTCCAGAAGGCGTCGAACTTGCGGTTTGCGATCGCTTCCGCGGACAGCTCCTCCGTCTTGCGGGCTTCGTAGGCCGCGAAGTTGCCCGGGTAGGAGCGGATGAGGCCGCGGTCGAGCTCGACGATCCGTGTGGTCACGCGGTCGAGGAACATCCGGTCGTGGGTGATCACGATCGCGGCCGGCTGCTGGCGGACGAGCTTTTCCAGGAGCGCGATGCCGTCGAGATCGAGATGGTTGGTTGGCTCGTCGAGCAGCACGAGATCGGGCGCCAGCGCGAACGCGAGCGCCAGCGCGGCGCGCTTGCGCTCGCCGCCGGAGGCGAGGGCGGGGCGCATCGCTTCGTCCAACCCGAACCGGTGCAGGAACTCGACCAGCCTCGCCTCGGTCCGCCACCGCTCGCGCTCGTCGTGAGCCTCACCCGCGAGCGCGGGCAGCCGGCCGCGCAGCGCGAGGCTCTCCCGCAGCGTGGAAGCCGCGGGCAGCAGCGGCTCCTGCTCGACCAGCACCGTGCGCAGCCCGTCCCGGCGCGCGAGCTCGCCACCGTCGAGCGGGACGACGCCGTGGATCACCTGCAGCAGCGACGACTTGCCGGTGCCGTTGCGCCCGATGAGCCCGACGTGCTCGCGCTCGTCGACCGCGAGCGCGGCGCGATCGAGCAGCGGGTGCAGCCCGAAAGCGAGCTCGGCGTCCTGGAGCGTGATGAGCGGCATCGGCGCGATTATCCCAAACCCTCGCGTGAGCCGGGGCGCGTCAGCCGCTGTGCGCAGGTCGAACGTGACGACCTCCGCG
Organism: Burkholderiales bacterium; assembly: GCA_020845855.1. GTDB lineage: Bacteria > Pseudomonadota > Gammaproteobacteria > Burkholderiales > Casimicrobiaceae > VBCG01. Next base: position 54 of record JADLEZ010000270.1, on the reverse strand, counting down.
ATCGGACCCGCGGGTGCCACCAGGCGCTGGCCATCGGCGCGGGCCTGCTCGGCG
>JADLEZ010000269.1 GCA_020845855.1 Burkholderiales bacterium | reverse complement strand
GGCGCAGCGCCTCGGTGTAGTTGGCGCGAATCGCGGCGGCGTCCTCGACGATGGCGATGCGCTTCATGCGCCGGAGGACAGGAGACAGAGGACAGAGGACAGCTCGGGCATAGCCATGCGCGGTGATACCACGGCATTCGTCAGCAGTCGCTTGACCGTTGGCAACAGATCGCCGACCTGCGTCGTGACCACCGTGCGCACCGGTGTGGATTCGATGACCCGAGCGAGCGTATGGGCGAAGTTTTCCAGCACCACGATGGCGCTGGCGCCGGCATCGTTCAACTGATGCTCGAGTTCGCGCGGCGTGTAGAGCGGATTGACGTTGACCACCACCATGCCCGCTCTCAGGACGCCGAACAGCGCCACCGGGTACTGCAGCAGGTTGGGCATCATCAACGCAACGCGATCGCCTCGCTGGAGGCCGGCGACCTTCTGCAACCAGGTCGCAAAGGCGCGGCTCGCTCCGTCGAGCTGCCGGTACGTCATGACCGTGCCCATCGAGTTGTAGGCCGGCCGCTCGGCAAAGCGCGCGCAACGGGATGTGAGCAGGTCTTTCAGCGACGCGAGTTCACCGCCATCGACTTCGGCCGGCACGCCGGCCGGATATTGGACGAGCCACGGATGTTGCATGTCCTACCGTCTGATGGTGCAGTGGGCCGCTTCGCAATGCCCATTATGCGCCTGCGGCCCCGGGGTGAATGAATGGCGTTTGTCAGAAGCGCTTGGGTTTCCCGAAGCAGTCGAAGGCGCGCTCGGTCCAAGGTTGGGCGCGTGCCTCGATCGAAGGGTTGCGATAAGATGTTGAACCGTCGTTCAGTCAAGAGGGCAATCGGTGGAAATGGTCGGTATGGGGTGGCACTTCGAGGATTTGCCCGCGGGGCGGACCTTCCGCACGCTCGGGCGCACCGTCACGGAGAGCGACCTCGTCGCGTACATCAACAGCCTGGGGCTGACCGAGGTCCTCTTCACGGATGCGCAGTTCCGGGAGGACGCGAAGATTCCGGGGCGCATCGTTCCCGCGATGCTGGCGCACGGACTGATCGAGGGCCTGCTCATTCACGCCGTCATGCAGCACACGGCGCTCGCGCTGCTCGAAGTGGACGTCAAGGTCCATTCGCCGGTGTTCGTGGGCGACACCATCCATGGCGAGGTGGAAGTGCTCGAGTCGCGTCGCAGCCGCTCGAAGCCCGATCGCGGCGTCGTGCGTTCGCGCGTGCGCATCCTGCGCCAGGACGGGACGGTCGCGATCACGTACACGCCCCTGCGCATGGTGAAGTGCAGGTCGGCTACGGCTTGATGGCGACGGCGCGCAATACGCGCCCACGGCCGCCGCTGGCGCCCAGGGCGAGGGAAGCCGTCACCAGCAAGGTGGACGACGCGGCGCTCGTCTCGCGGCGGCGCAGCCAGATCGTGGCCGTCGCGATCGAGCTCTTCGGCAAGCGCGGCTACCATGGGACCACGGTGCGCGCCATCGCGGAGCGCGCCGGCATGAGCACGGGGCTCGTGTACCAGTACTTCGGGGACAAGGAGGACGTGCTGTTCCTCGCGATCGTGACCGTGCTCGACTCCTACCGGGAGCGCATCCCGGTTGCCGCGGGCGAGGCGAGCGACCCGCTCGCGCGTTTCCGGGCCGCGGTGCACGCGTATTGCCGCGTGATCGACGCCAACATAGACGCCACGGTGCTCGCCTACCGCGAGACGAAGTCGCTGCCGAAGGCGCGGCGCGACGCGATCAAGGCGCGCGAGATCGAGACCAACGCGCTCATCGAGGCGCACATCCGCGACTGCGTGGCCGCCGGCATCTTCGTGCCGACGGACGTGGAGCTCCTGGCCTACCAGATCATCATGTTCGCGCATGCCTGGGCGCTCAAGGCCTGGCACTTCCGCGGCACGATGACCGTCACGCAGTTCGCGGACCGCAATCTCGCGCTCCTCCTGCATCCGCTGCTGACACCCCGCGGCCGGCGCCGCGAGGCGTAGCGCGGCGCGCGCCGCTAGTCGCCCTCGAACACGGGCTTCTGCTTGGCGACGAACGCGCGGTAGGCGCGGCCGTAGTCCTTCGTCTGCATGCAGATGGCCTGCGCCTGCGCTTCGGCCTCGATGGCCTCGTCGATGCCCATGCTCCACTCCTGATGGATGCAGCGCTTGGTCATCGCGTGCCCGAACGTGGGGCCGGCGGCAAGTGCGGCCGCGAACGCCTGCGCCTCGTGCAGCACCTTGTCGGATTCGCACAGGCGGTTGTAGAAACCCCAGCGCTCGGCCTCGGCGCCGTCCATCGCGCGGCCGGTATAGAGGAGCTCGGCGGCACGTCCGGCGCCGATGATGCGCGGCAGGATGTTGCACGCGCCCATGTCGGCGCCGGCCAGGCCCACGCGCACGAAGAGGAACGCGACCTTGCTCGCCGGCGTGCCGTAGCGGATGTCCGAGGCCATCGCGATGATGGCCCCGGCGCCGGCGCAGATGCCGTCCACCGCGGCGACGATGGGCTGCGGGCACGCGCGCATCTCCTTCACCAGGTCGCCGGTCATGCGCGTGAACGCGAGGAGGCCGCCCATGTCGTCGGCCTCCTGCATGCGCACCAGCGGGCCGATGATCTCGTGCACGTCGCCGCCCGAGCAGAAGTTGCCCCCCGCGCCGGTGACGACGACCGCCTTCACCTCCGGCGCATAGCGCAGGTTGCGGAAGGTGTCGCGCAGCTCCGCGTACGACTGGAACGTGAGCGGATTCTTGCGCTCCGGCCGATTGAGCGTGACGGTCGCGACCTTGCCGTCGAGCCGCCAGCCGAAGTGCGTCGGCGCGAAATTCGCGAAGTCGACGCCGGAAGGGGAGAACTGCCGCTCGGTGTCGCTGATGGCTGCCATGGTGCCTCCTTGCTGTGGTTGCGGATCGGGGAGCGCCGTTCAGCCGGCCATCGTGAGGCCGCCGCTGACGCTCAAGACCTGGCCGGTCACGTAGTCCGACTGCGCGCTCGCGAAGAACAGGATGGCCTCCGCCACTTCCTGCGGCTGGCCGATGCGCCGCAAGGGGATCGCCTTCACGAACGCGTCGCGCAACTTCTCCGGCACCGCCTGATAGAGCGGCGTGTCAGTCGGCCCCGGGCACACGCAGTTGACGTTCACGCCATGCCGCGCCGCCTCGCGCGCGAGCCCCTTGGTGAACGCGATGAGCCCGCCCTTCGCGGCCGAGTACACCGTCTCGCCCAGGCTGCCGACGCGTCCGGCATCGCTCGCGACGTTCACGACCTTGCCGCTGCGCGCCTCGAACATCGGTCCCACCAGTCGATGCGTGAGCCGGATCGGACCGTTGAGATTGATCGCCATTACGCGGTCCCAGAAGTCGGGCGTGTTCTGCACGAATGGCTGCGAGTAGCCCCAGCCGGCGACATTGACGACGATGCCGATGCCTCCAGGTGTCGCAAGCGCCTCCTGTGCGCAGCGGTCGATGGCTTCCCCGCTGCAGAGGTCGAGCGCCAGGTAGCGCGCCGTGCCGCCGGCGTCGGCGATCTCGGCCACCGTCTGCGCGGCGCCCTTGGCGTCCAGCTCCGCGACGAGCACGTTCGCGCCGGCCTGCGCGAGGCGCAGCGCGGTCGCCTTGCCGATGCCCGACGCGGCGCCGGTCACGAGCGCGGTCTTGCCTGAAAGTGTCTTCTCCATTCACTTCGCTCCTGTGGGGGTGCGGGAGCCGCGCGCGAGGAACGCATCCACCAGCGCGCGGGTTTCGGGATTGCGGTACAGGGTACGGGACGCGGCGATCTCGAGCGCGAACCCGTCGCGCGCCGGATCGCTCGCCGCGGCGAGGCACGACTTGCAGTGTGCGAGCGCCGCCGCAGGGAGCGCGGCGATGGTCCGTGCGAGCTCGGCGGCGCGCGCGGCGAGCTCGTCGTCGGGCACAGTCCATTGGACGATGCCGAGCTGCGCCGCCAGCGCACCGTCCACGACCTCGGCGCCGAGGATGAGGCGCGACGCGGTTGCCGGGCCGGCAATGCGCGCGAGTCGTTGCGTGCCGCCGGCGCCGGGCACGAGCCCGAGGCGCGCCTCCGGCAGGCCGAGTCGCGCCTGGGTACCGGCCATCCGCAGGTCGCAGGCGAGCGCGAGCTCGAGACCGCCGCCGAGCGCCGCGCCGCCGATCTCCGCCAACGCGACCTGCGGCAGCGACTCGATGCGCGCGAAGAGCCGCTGCATGGCGGCGGCGAGCTCCGCCATCTCGTCCGGACCCGAATCGGTGGCGAAGCACCGCCGCATGTGGTCGAGGTCCGCGCCCGCGCAGAACACGCGCAGGTCGCTCCGGACGTGGAGCACGCGCCAGTCGTCGCGGCCGCCGAGAGTGTCGAGGACGGCGTTCGCGGCCGCGAGCCACTGCGGGCCGATCGCGTTCACCGGAGCTGCGTGCAGCGTGAGCCGGGCAACGCCGGCGCGAAGGTCGAGATCGATCATCGTTCCGGCCGGCGGACGCCGGCCGCTTCCTGAACCATGGTTCAACAACATGCAGTTTCCGGCAACCGCGCCGGCGCGTCAACCGTCGCGATCGGACGCCGCGAATGCATTGGCAACCGGTGCGCTCAACTGCACACACCGCCGCCGCCGCTTGAGGCTGAACCACCATTCAACTATAGTGACCAAACGCAACCGACGGGGTGGGCGAGTGGATCTCGGCATTGCAGGCAGGGTGGCGATCGTCAGCGGCGCGAGCGGCGGCCTGGGCCGCGCGGTCGCGCTCCGCCTTGCGGGCGAGGGTTGCCGCGTGGTTCTCTGCGCGCGCACCCGTGCGCGACTCGACGCGGTCGCCGCCGAACTGCGGGAGGCGTCGGGGACGCAGCCGCTGGTCGTGACCGGCGATGCGACCGACGCGGGCGACGTCGACCGCCTGCACGCGGAGGTGGCACGCGTCTTCGGCGGCGCCGACATCCTCGTGCTCAATACCGGACGGCCGCCGCTGCCGATGCGCGACGTGCTGGAAGAAACCTCCGACGAACGGTGGGAGGCCGCGCACCGCACGCAGCTACGGCCGGTCATCCTGCTCACCCGCCGCTTCGTGCCGGATCTGGTCGCGAAGGGCTGGGGGCGGGTGGTCGGCATCACCTCCGCGAGCGTGCAGCAGCCGATGCCGCACCATGCGCTGTCGACGGTGTATCGCGCAGGCGTGACGGCATTGTTGAAGCACCTCGCGAACGAAGTGGCAGCCACCGGCGTCACGGTGAACATGGTGTGCCCGGCCTCGGTCGCGACCGACGGCTTGGTGGCATCGTACGATCCGGAGGCGCGCAAGGCGACGGTTCCGATGCGCCGGCTCGGCCGGCCGGAGGAACTGGCCGCGGCCGTCGCCTTCCTGGCGTCGGACCTCGCGGGGTACACCACGGGCGCGAGCCTGCAGGTGGATGGCGGCATGGTCGCCGCCCTCGTATGACGAAAGGCAGGACTGCAATGACCGACAGGGAAGACGAGGAGCGCCTGCGCGATCTCGTGCGCCGGGTGGCGCGCGAGAAGGTCGCGGCGCGGGCCGACGCGATCGACCGGACCGCCGAATATCCGCAGGACATGTTCGACCTCCTGCGCGGGCTCGGGCTCTTCGCGCTGCCGTTCCCCGCCGAGTACGGCGGCACGGGCAGCATGGCGTGCGCGTGCGTCGCCATCGAGGAGCTGGGACGCGTCTGCTACAACACCGCGTACCTCCTTGCCGTGCAGTGGACGCCGATCGGCGCGATCCTGGCCGGCGGCACGCCCGAGCAGAAGCAGCGCTGGCTGCCCGGGCTCGCGTCGGGAGAGCGGCGCGCCGCGATCTCCGTCACGGAGCCGCAGAGCGGTTCCGACGTCAGCGGCATCAAGACCCGCGCGCAGCGCGTCGCGGGCGGCTACCGCCTGCAAGGCGCCAAGGTGTGGTGCACGGGCGCCCCGGTGTCGGACTACATCTTCGTCGGCGCCAAGACCGGCGACAGCGACGACGCGGCGAGCATCAACCTGTTCCTCGTCCATCGTGGCGACGCAGGCCTCACCATCGGCCGCAAGGAAGAGAAGACCGGCGCGCGCGGCGTGCCGTCGTGCCCGCTGTTCCTCGACGACGTGTTCGTGCCCGCGGAGAACTGCCTGGGGAGCGGGACCGGAGGGTTCAAGCTCGTCATGGAGGCATTCAATACCGCGCGACCGATCCACGCGATGCGCGGCGTCGCGTTGGCCCAGGGGGCGATCGATCATGCGGTCGCGTACATCGCCGAGCGCCGTGCGTTCGGCAAGGCGGTGGCGGAATTCCAGGGCGTGCGGTGGATGATCGCCGACATGCAGATCCAGACCGAGGCGGCGCGCAGCCTCGCCTACCGCGTCGCGCGCATGGTCGACGATGGCGTGGCGGGCAAGGCCCTTGCGCCCATGGCGGCGATGGCGAAGTGCTTCGCGACCGACGTCGCGATGAAGGTCGCCACCGACGCCGTGCAGTTGTTCGGCGCTTCCGGCGTGTCGGCGGACTATCCGATCAACCGCTACATGCGCGACGCCAAGGTGCTGCAGATCATCGAGGGCACCAACCAGATCCAGCGCAACATCATCGGCAACGCGGTGCTCGGGCGCGCGCCGCGGTGACGCCGACGTCGCGGGACTACGGCCGCATCGGGTCGCGCGGTGCCCGGCGTCCGAGGATGTCCTCCATCCGCGCGCGAATCGCGCCATCGATGCGCGGGTGCGGCAGCACGTAGAAGCGGTCGGCACGGACGGCGTCGACCACCTGTCGCGCGATGTCGTCCGCGGTCAGGCGACCCGCGTGGACCGCCTCGCGCAGCGCATCCTCCTTGGCGCGAGTGGCGGGCGGCGTGACCCGCGTCGCGCTGCGCCGTGCCACCGTGGCGGCAAGCTGGGTGGGAACGTACGCGGGGCACAGCACCGACACGCCGATCGCCGCGCCGCGCTCGCGCAGATCGTGGTACAGCGCCTCGCTCAATGCGACCACGCCATGCTTGGTGAGGCTGTAGGCGCCGAAGCCGGCCGGTGCGATGAGGCCGGCCACCGAAGCCGTGTTGACGATGTGTCCCTCGTCCTGGCGCAGCAGGTGCGGCACGAATGCATGCACGCCGTGGATGACGCCCCACAGGTTGACGTCCACGACCCAGCGCCAGTCCTCGAGCGTCGTCTCCCACGCCGGGCCTACCGGACACACGCCCGCGTTGTTGCACACCACGTGCACCGCGCCGAAGCGTGCGCGGGTCGCATCGGCGAAGCCTGCCACCGCCTGCGCATCCGCCACGTCCACGCGCAAGGTCAGCGCTGGCGTCCCCCGTCGCTCGAGCTCGCTTGCGAGCGTCGCAAGCGCATCCGCGTCGACGTCCGCGGCGGCGATGTGCATGCCTTCCGCGGCGAAGACATGCGCGAGCGCGCGGCCGATGCCGCTGCCGGCGCCGGTGATCGCGGCCACCTTGCCGGCCAGGTCCTTCATCGCGGGTGCGCGGAGCCCGATCCCATCGCCGCGGTGATCTCCGCCTCGGTGAACCCGGCCTCCCGCAATACCTCGCGCGTGTGCTCGCCGAGCTTGGGCGGCGGGCGCCGGAGGGAGCCGGGCGAATCGGAGAACCGCACCGGGATCGAGGTGGTCGTGACGGGGCCTTCGGTCGGGTGCTCGTAATCGCGGAAGAAGCCGGTCGCCTGCACGTACGGATCGTTCATCAGGTCGACGAGCGTGCGCACCGGCGCATTGGGGATGTCCGCGGCGTCCAGGATCACGCGCCATTCGTCGGTGGTGCGCAGGGCGATCTTCTCGGCCACCTGTGCGTACAGCTCGCCGAAATGGCGGGAGCGGTTGACGAGCTTGCGGTAGCGCGGGTCGTCGGCGAGCTCCGGCAGGCCCACCGCCGGCAGCAGGCGCTGCCACTGGTCGTCGCTGCTCGCCATGAGGCAGAGGTAGCCGTCCGCGGTGCGGCAGGGTCGGCGTTCGGGCATGAACGTGCGCGGGTAGCCGATGTCGCCGCGCGGCTCGTTGTGGGCGGCGCCCCACAGGTGCTCGAGCAGGTTGAACGCGAGCATGGTCTCGAACATCGGCACCTCGACCTGCTGCCCGCGGCCGGTGCGCTCGCGATGGAAGAGCGCCATGCCGATCGCCGAGGCGAGGATCTGTCCGCACAGCTTGTCGGCCATCACCATCGGCATGAAGCGCGGCTCGCCCTGCTGCAGCCAGGCCAGCGCGGCGAGGCCGGTCTCGCCCTGGATGACGTCGTCGAACGCCGGACGGTCGCGGTTGGGCCCGTCGCCGCGATAGCCCGGCCCGAACGCGTAGACGATGCGCGGGTTGCGCGCCGCGATCGCCGCGTAGCCGATGCCGAGGCGCTCCGCCGTGCTCGGCCGCAGGCTGTGCACGAACACGTCGGCGCCGTCGACCAGGCGCATCAGCGCCGCCACGGCCTCGGGACGCTTGAGGTCGAGCACCACGCTGCGCTTGTTGCGATTGGCGTTGAGGTAGAGGACGCCCATCGCCTCGGTGCGCGACGGGCCGGTATAGCGATTCTGGTCGCCGCCGGGCGACTCGATCTTGATGACGTCCGCGCCCATGTCGCCCAGGAGCTGGGTCGCGGTGGGTCCCAGGATGTTGATCGACAGGTCGAGCACGCGAATGCCGGACAAAGGACCCGTGACGGGTCCGCCGGAACGCTCCAATGCCTCGCTCACTGCCGTGCCCTCACTCGATCTTGATGTTCGCGGTCTTGATGAGCTTGTCGATCTTACCGATGTCGGCCTTCACCAGGGCGCCCAACTCTTCCGGGGAGGACGGCGCGGGCTCGAGGCCCATCGCGAGCAGTTGCGCCCGCGCCTCCGGATCGGCCACCACCTTGCGCAGGTCGGCATTGAGGTGATCGACGATGGGGCGCGGCACCCCGGCCGGAGCCACGATGGCGTACCAGTTCACGTATACCATCGCCGGCAGGCCGGCTTCGGCCGTGGTCGGCGTGTCGGGCGACACGGGCGTGCGCTGCTTCGCCGTCACGGCGAGCGCCTTCACCTTGCCTTCCTTGATGAGCGGCGCGAGCGGACCGACGGCGGACACCATGCAGTGCACGTCGCCGGCGAGCAGCGCCGGCGTTCCCAGCGCCGCGCCCTTGTACGGCACGCGCACCACGTCGATCCCGGCGGTGCTCTTCAGCATCTCGGCGGCGAGCATGGTCGAGCTCGCCGTAGCCGCATAGTTGAGCTTGCCCGGATTCGCCTTGGCATAGGCGATGAACTCGGCGAGGTTGGCCACCGGCAGCTTCGGGGTGGCGACGATGAAATTGGGAATCTCGCCGATGAAGAAGACCGGCGAGAAATCGCGCACGGGGTCGTAGGTCTTCTCGGCGAACATCAGCGCGTTGACCACGAGACCGCTGTCGACCAGACCGATCGTGTAGCCGTCCGGCGGCGCGGCCGCGAGCTGCTGCGCCATGATGCGGCTGTCGGCGCCGGGCTTGTTCTCCACCACGACCGGCTGCCCGAGCTGCGTGGACAGGCGCTGCGCGATCGCGCGCGCGACGATGTCCGCGGGTCCGCCGGGAGCGAATCCGACGTACAGGCGCACGGGTCGCGACGGGTAGGCCTGCGCAACCGCGTCCATGGCCGTCGCACATGCGAGTCCGAGCGCCACGACGGCGGCCGTCCGGCGCATCCAGCGGGCAAACGATGCCATCAGCTTCTCCTCCGAGAGACAAGAAAGGCGCGCGACGTCACGGCAGGTGCATCCCGCCGTTCACGTCCAGGATAGCGCCGGTGATGTAGGCCGCCTCGTCGGACGCCAGGTAGACGATCGCGCCGGCGACATCCTCCGGCGTGCCGATGCGTCCCACCGGCGAGCGACGCACGTAGTCGCGGTCGATCTCCTCGTGATTGACGTAGGTGCCGGCCATGGCGGTCTTGATGCGGCCCGGCAGCACGGAATTCACGGTGATGCCATGTGGTCCGAGCTCGGCCGCGAGGAGGCGCGCGAACCCCAGGAGTCCCGACTTCGCGGAAGCGTAAGGAAGGCTCGTGTTGCCGGTCACCATGCGCGCGCCGATGGAGCCGACGAACACGATGCGGCCGAAGCCGTGCGCTTTCATGACGGGAACCGCGGCCCGCGTCACGAGGAACGGGCCCGTCAGGTTGACCGCCAGCATGCGGTGCCAATGCTCGAGCGGCGTGTTCTCGAGCGTCGGCGGCCGTCCGTCCACGCGCAACGAGATGGCGGCGTTGTTCACGAGGACGTCGAGCCGTCCGAACCGTGTCCGGGCTTGCGCCACGATGGCGGCGGCGGCGTCGGCGTCCGACACGTCGCCGGGGGCGCAGAGCACCGGCGCGTCGGTGGCGGACGTGATTTCGGCGGCGGTTGCGGCGAGCGCATCCCCGTTGATACCGTTGACGACGATGGCGTGGCCGGCGCGCGCGAGGCGCAGGGCGACGGCGCGGCCGATGCCGCGCGACGCGCCCGTGACGAGCGCTACCTTGGATGGGATCTGATCCTGCACCTTCGTTTCCCAATAAGAAACTGCGTTTCGCGAAAGCTACGCCCGCCGATCATCTCTGTCAACCGTCACGGCGAGTGGCCATTGACAACGGAGCCGGGCGCGGCGTAACGTGACGCTGTATTCACAACCGTGTTTCCAAATAGGAAACTATCGTCGACGATCGCGGGCATTGCGACCCCGGACTCGCCCATCAGGCACCCCACCAAAGGACGAACATGGACTATTCGCGTTTCGAAGGGCTCTTCATCCCGACGGTCACGCCGTTCAATCCCGACTATTCGCTCGACGTGAAGAGCCTCGAGCGGCTCGCGCACCACCAGGCCTCCATGGACGGCGTGGCCGGACTGTCCTCGTGCGCCCGCATCGGCGAAGGCACGGTGCTGCGGCTCGAAGAGAAGTACGAGGTGTATCGCGTCACTGGCGAAGCGGCGCATGCCTACGGCAAGCGCAATATCGCCACCATCGCCCCGCAGTCCACCGCCGAGGCCATCGAGATCATCCGCAAGCTGGAAACGCTGCCCGTGGACGCCGCGATGATCTTCCCCCCGCTGCTCTTCGCCTGGGGCAAGGTGGGCGGCGACCTCAAGGTCCGCTTCTTCGAGGATATCCAGAAGGCGACCAGGCTGCCGATCGTGCTCTTCCAGATCCCGGTGCAGAGCTACTGGTACGACCCGGAGACGATCACCCGCATCGCGGCGCTGCCGAACGTCGTCGCCTTCAAGGAGGCGTCGTTCAACCTCGAGCTCTACACCGAGACCTGCCGGCAACTGCGCGCGGCGGGACGCGAGATGCGCGTGTTGACCGGCAACGACCACTTCGTCGGCAAGAGCTACGAGCTCGGCGCGGTCGGCGCGCTGATCGGCGTCTCCAACGTGGCCACCGAGATCTGGGCGGCGCTCGATCGCGCGGGACGTTCCGGCGACTTCGCGCGCGCGCTCGAGCTGCAGCACGAGCTGAAGCGCATCAGCAGCCTCATCTTCGCCGAGCCCATCGTGGAAGCCGTCGCGCGCCTGAAGGTCATCCTGCAGGAGGAGGGCCACATCGCCCACGCGGTGGTGCGGCCGCCGCAGATGGGGATCAACGCCGCCGAGAAGGAGCGGCTGCTGGCGAGCTACCGCGAGCTCTACGCCGAGGCGCAATAAGTGTCGTTCGCGCTCAACGGCCGCACGGCGCTGGTGACGGGCGCCGGCAGCGGCATCGGCGAAGCGATCGCCCTCGGGTTCGCGCAGGCGGGGGCGGCCGTGGTCTGCGCCGACATCGCTGACGAGCCGGCGCGCAAGGTGGCTGCCGCCATCGCGGCGGCCGGCGGCCGGGCCGTGGCGACGGTGTGCGACGTGTCGCAGGCGCAGGATGCGGCACGCGCCTGCGCGCTGGCGCGCGAGACGTTCGGCGGCCTGCACGCGCTCGTGAGCTCCGCGGCGATGCTGGTCGGCGACGGACCGGTCACGCATCTCGACGAGGCGGCGTGGAAGCGCAGCTTCGACGTCAACGTGACCGGCGCGTTTCTCATGGCCAAGCACGCGGTGCCGGTCATGGCGGACAGCGGCGGCGGCTCGATCATCCACATCTGCTCGGTGCTCGCGCACGTCGGGATGGCCGGCCGTTCCGCGTATTGCGCGCAAAAGGGCGCGCTGCTGATGATGACCAAGGCCATGGCCATCGATCACGCGGCGCAGAAGATCCGGGTCAACAGCATCTCGCCCGGGCCCATCATGACCGAGCGCTACATGAAGAAATTCAACGTCACGTCGCCGACCGACTCCCCGCGCGCGCGGGAAACGGTGCTCGGCCGGCTGGGCACGCCCGACGAGGTGGCGTCCACGGCCGTGTTCCTCGCCTCCGACGCGAGCTCGTACATCACGGGCACCGACATCCTCGTCGACGGCGGCCTCACGGCCAGGTGAGAGCGGGATGAGCGGCATGGATTGCGACGTACTGGTGGTGGGCGCCGGCGGCTCCGGCTTCGCCGCGGCCATCGAAGCGGCGGCGGCGGGCGCGCGCGTGGTGCTGCTCGAGAAGAACCCGCGGCCCGGCGGCACGACGGCGATCTCGGTCGGCTCGATCACCGCCACGCGCACGCCGCACCAGCGGCGCGCGCGCATCGAGGACTCGCCCGCCGAGCACGCGGAGGATCTGGGGCGCATCAACGGGCGCCGCGGCGGCACGCCCGACAATCCGGAGCTGCGGCGGGTGCTGACGGACAACGTCTCCGACACCTTCCAGTGGCTGCTCGACCTCGGCGTCGAGTTCATCGGACCGCTGCCCGAGCCGCCGCATACCAAGTCGCGCATGCATTGCGTGCTGCCGACCGCGAAGAGCTACATCGCCCGCTTCGCGGCGCGCGCGCAGCAGTTGGGCGTCGATCTGCGCTGCGGCGTCGCGGCGCGCGCGCTCGTCTTCGAGGACGGCGCCGTCGCCGGCGTCGAGGGCGTCGACGCGAACGGCGCGCCGGTGCGTCTGCGGGCCGGTGCGACGATCCTCGCCACCGGCGACTTCAGCGGCAGCCGCGACATGGTGGGCCGCTATCTGTCGCCGAACGCGGTGCATGCGATGCCCGTGAATCCTACCAACACGGGCGACGGCCACCGCATGGCGATGGCGCTCGGCGGCCGCATCCTGAACGGTCAGGTCGGCCTCGTGTCGATCCGCTTCCTGCCGCCCGCGCGCACGCCGTTCATGTTGCGGCTGCCGCCCATGCGACTGCTCGCCTGGGCGATGCGCGTCGGCTATCAATACCTGCCCGAGGCGCTGATCCGCCCCTTCGTCATGTCCTTCATGTCGTCGGTCCTGCAGCCGGCGAAGGGCATCTACCAGTCGGGGGCGATCCTCGTGAATCGCGAAGGGCGCCGCTTCGGCGAAGAGACCGGCGACCTCACGCTCGCGCTCGCGCAGCAGCCGGCGCAATGCGCCTACATGCTGTTCGACCAGCGGCTGGCGCAGCGGTATTCGCGCTGGCCGAATTTCGTGTCGACGGCGCCTGGCGCCGGCTACGCGTACGTCGACGACTATCGCCGCAACCGGCCGGACCTGTGGCACAAAGCCGACAGCATCGGCGCGCTCGCGCGAAGCCTCGGCGTGCCCGAGGACGCGCTGGGCGCCACGGTGGATGCCTACAACGCGCAAGGGGATCGCGGCGAGCGGCTTGCGCTGCGCGAAGCGCCGTTCTATGCATTGGGACCGCTTCACACCGTGCTCGTGTTCACCGACGGCGGCCTTGCGATCGACCGCGAGCTGCGGGTGCTGGACGGCGAGGATCACCCGATTCCGGGTCTGTACGCCGTCGGGTCCACGGGGCAGGGCGGCATGCTGCTCGACGGTCACGGGCATCACATCGGCTGGGCGTTCACCTCCGGACGGCTCGCGGGGCGCAACGCGGTCGCGTTCGCGCGCGGCCGGTCCGCATCGCCGCCGCCCGTCGCCCAGGTCGCGGCGACCGTCTAGCGGGGTGCCGCGCGTTACGCGTCGCCGGCACCGGTGACGGCGGCGATCTCCGCGGCCGATAGTCCCGCCTCCCGCAGCACCTCGGCGGTGTGCTCGCCGAGCTTGGGCGGGTGCCGGCGCACGTTGCCGGGCGTGCGCGAGAAGCGCACGGGAATCGACGTGGTCCGCATCTCGCCCTCCGTGGGATGGCGATAGCGCAGGAAGTAGCCGGTGGCCACGAGATAGGGATCGTCGATGAGGTCGTCGAGCCCGCGCACGCGGCCGTTCGGGATGTCGATGTCGTCGAGCACACGTTCCCACTCTTCGGTCGTGCGCAGCGCGATCTTCGCCGCCACCGCGGCATAGAGCTCCGGGAAGTGGCGCGCGCGATCGGCGAGCTTCCGGTAGCGCGGATCGGTCGCGAGCTCGGGCAGGCCGACGGCCTGCAGCAAGCGCTCCCACTGGTCGTCGCTGTTGGCCATGAGGCAGATCTCGCCGTTGCGCGTGGGGAACGGGCGGCGCTCCGCCATGTAGGGCCGCGGATAGCCGATCGTCCCGCGGGGCGCCTCGAGTGCCGCGCCCCACAGATGCTCCATCAGGTTGAACGACAGCATGGTCTCCAGCATCGGCACCTCGACGCACTGGCCCTGGCCGCTGCGCTCGCGCTCGAAGAGCGCCATCGTGATGGCCGAGGCGAGCACGTGACCGCAGAACTTGTCGACCATGATCATCGGAAAGAAGCGCGACTGGCCTTGCTGTCGGCGCATGAGGTCGACCATGCCGCTCTCGCCCTGCACCACGTCGTCGAACGCCGGTCGGTCGCGCTGCGGTCCGTCGCTGCGGTAGCCCGGCGCGTAAGCGTAGATGGCGCGCGGGTTGCGCGCCCGCACCGCCTCGTAGCCCAATCCCAGGCGCTCGATGGCGGCCGGACGCATGCTGTGCATGACGACGTCGGCGCTGTCGATCAGCCGCATTGCCGCGTCGCGGCATTCGGGCCGCTTGAGATCGAGCACGATGCTGCGCTTGTTGCGGTTGACGTTCATGTACAGCACGCCCATGGCGGGCGTGCGCACCGGACCGGTCTGGCGGTTGCCGTCGCCGCCCGGCGCCTCGACCTTCACGACGTCGGCGCCCATGTCGCCCAGGATCTGCGACGCCGCAGGCCCCACGACGTTGATCGTGATGTCGACGACGCGGATCCCCGTGAGAGGACCGGTGGGCGCCCCGCCGAGCGTGATCGTGGCTTCGGCCATGCTCAATCGTCGATCTTGATCTTGGCGGTCTTCACGACCTTGTCCATCTTCGCGATCTCGGACTTCAGGAACGCGTTGAACTCGTCGCCGTTCATGGGCGCCGGCGTGATGCCCGACTTGGTGAGCACAGCGACGAACGCAGGGTCGGCCAGCGCCTTGCGCGTGTCGGCGGCCAGCTTGTCGACGATGGGCTTGGGCATGCCCGGCGGTCCGAGCAGCACGTACCAGTTGGTGTACACCATGTCCGGCAGTCCGGCTTCGACGGCGGTCGGCACGTCGGGCGCGAGCGCGCTGCGCTTCGACGAGGTGACGGCGAGCGCCTTGAGCTTCCCGTCCTTCACGTAGGGAACGAGCGGCCCGACCGACGACACCATCACCTGGCTCTCGTTGCCGATGACCGCGGGCAATCCCGCGGCCTGGCCCTTGTAGCGAACCGCCACGATGTCCACGCCGGCGGTGGACTTGAAGAGCTCGCCGCCCAGCAGCGTCGAGCTCGCCGTCGCCGCCAGGTTGAGCTTGCCGGGACGTTCCTTGGCGTAGGCGATGAACTCCGCCAGGCTGTTGGCCGGAAGCGCCGCGGTGACCGCGATGAAGTTCGCGGCCTCGCCGATGAAGAGGATCGGCGTGAAGTCCTTGAACGGGTCGTAGCTGACCTTCGAGTACATCACCATGTTCACCGCGAGACCGGCATCCGCGAGCGTGAGCGTGTAGCCGTCGGGTGCCGCGGTCACGAGTTGCTGCAACGCGATGCGTCCATCCGCGCCCGGCTTGTTCTCGACCACCACCGGCTGGCCGAGCGGACCGGCGAGGTATTGCGCCACCAGCCGCGTGACGATGTCGGCGATGCCCCCGGGCGGGAAGCCGGTCGTCAAGTGGACAGGCCGGGTGGGAAACGCGGCCTGGGCGAGCGCCGCGGACGGCGCCGCCGCCACGGCGGCGCACAACGCGAGCAATGCGAGAACCCTGCGTGACGTCTTCATCGTTGCTCCTCCTTGCGTTCGGCCGCCGGTGCGGCGGCTCATTGAATCGTTCCTTCGGCACGCAGTCGCGCGACGGTGTCCGGCGCGAGCCAGCCATCGAGGGCGGCATCGGTGCCGGCGGGCGTGACGGGTTGCGGCGGCGTGGGCATGGCCAGCGGCGTGCGATTGAAGCGCGGCGCCGGCGCGGGCTGCACGACGCCGTCGACGTCGACGAAGGTATGGCGCGCGCGCAGGTGCGGATGCTGGGGCGCCTCGTCCCACGTCAGCACCGGCGCGAAGCAGGCATCGGTGCCCTCGAGCAGCGCGCACCACTCGGCGCGGGTCTTCGTCCTGAATCGCTCCGCGAGAATGGCGTAGGCCCGCGGCCAGTTCCCGCGGTCCGACTGCTCGCCGACGTGGGCCGGATCGAGCTCCATCCGGCGCAGGAGGTCCGTATGGAACCGTCCTTCCGTCGGCGAGATCGCGACCCACTTGCCGTCGGCGCACTGGTAGACGTTGCAGAAGTGCGATCCGGAATCGATGGCGTTGGTGCCGCGCTCGCCCGGGATCAGGCCGGCGGCGTGGAGGCCGAAGAAGAACGTGGCGAGCGAAGCGGTGCCGTCGACCATGGCGGCGTCCACGATTTGCCCCTGCCCGTTGCGCTGGGCGTTCACGATGCCGGCGAGCACGCCCATCGCGAGATAGAGCGCGCCGCCGCCGAAGTCGCCGACGAGATTGAGCGGTGGCGTCGGCGGTTGTCCCCGCTGGCCGATGGCGTTGAGGACACCGGTGACCGCGACGTAGTTGAGATCGTGCCCGGCAGCCTGGGCGAGCGGGCCGTCCTGCCCCCAGCCGGTGACGCGGCCATAGACGAGGCGTGGATTGCGCGCGAGGCAAACGTCGGGACCGAGCCCCAGCCGCTCCATCACGCCGGGGCGAAAGCCTTCGATCAATGCGTCGGCGCCGGACACGAGCTCGAGCACGACATCGATCGCCTGCGGCGTCTTGAGGTCGAGCGCGATGGCGCTGCGGCTGCGCCGGAGGAGGTCGAAGCGCAACGGACGCTTGAGACCGAGCTCGACCGGTTCCCGCCGCTCGATGCGCAGCACCGTCGCGCCGAGCTCGGCCAGCAGCATCGCGCACATGGGGCAGGGTCCAAGGCCCGCGAGCTCGATGATCTTGATTCCGGACAAGGGTCCCATGTGGCGATCGATGGCTCCGTGGAAGGCGCGGCGTCAGTAGGCCGCCACGCGCGGTGCGGACGGGGACACCGGCGCCAGGAGCGCGCGCTCGGTGTCCGTGAGCTGGTCGAGCAGTTGCGTCTCCCAGCGCAGGTAGAGCTCCGCCGCGGCGCGGTCGCCGTCGTGCCGGCCGTGGGCGAAGAACACGAAGTCGATCGACTCGGCATCGCTCGGCGCGTGTGGCGTGACCTCGGTCAGCGGCGCGTCGATGGCATGGACGATCTGCGTGACGCCCGCCTCGCGCAGGTCCGTGGCGGCGACCGCGGCGATGCCGGGATCGTCGGCGAGCAGCGCGACCGCCGTGGCGCCGGCGGCCGCGCGGGCGATCCGCGCGCGCGTGCTCCACACGGCGCCGGGCGGATGGCCGCGCCGGTGTGCGACGCTCGCCCGCAGGTCGATGACGCGCGCGTTCGCGATACGCGCGAACGGGACCACCGGCAACGGTGGCGGCGCGACGGCGTGCGACGGGGAGATGCGCAACTCGCGCTCGGCGCCGGCGGCGAGCACGACGGCGTCGTGACCCATTGCGCGCAGCCACCGCGCGATCACGCCCGCGCGCACGCCGTCCTGGTTCAGCAGCACGACGCGCGCGCGCCGCACGCCGAGCCACTGGTCGGTTGCCTGCACGAGTTGCCCGCCGGGCGCATGCACGCTTCCCGGAATGCCATCCGCCGCGAATTCCGCCGCGGTGCGCACGTCGACGACGTAGGTCGTGCGCGACGGATCGGCACGCCAGGTCTCGACCATGCCCGCGTCGACCGTGGGCACGCCGTGCCGCTGCATCAGCGCTTCGGTGCGCTCGCGCAGCGCCGCCAGGGTCGCCGGGGGCGGCACTGCATCGTCCGCGGTGCGGCCCGCGCCGTGCTCGAGCGCGTAGCCGGCGAGGAACCAGCCTTGCGTGCCGTTCTCGAGCGCGTACACCGGGTTCGCGAGCCCGAGGTCGCGCAGCGACTGCGCGCCGATGAGCGATCGCGTGCGGCCGGCGCAGTTGACGACGATGGTGGTCGCCGGATCGGGCGCGAGCGTTCCGATGCGCAACGCGAGCTCCCCGTTCGGACAGGAGATCGCGCCCGGAATGCTCATCTTGCGATACTCGTCGAGCGGCCGGCCGTCGACGATCACGACATCGTCGCCGCGCGCCATGCGTTCATGCAATTCGCCCGGCCGGATGTGCGGCGTCGCGTGCCGATGCTCGACCATCTCGCCGAACGCTTTGCTCACGGTGTTCACGCCCTGGAAGATCGGGCACCCGCTGCGACGCCACGCTTCCGGTCCGCCCGCGAGCAGGGACACGTCGGTATGGCCGAGCG
The DNA here is from genome assembly GCA_020845855.1 of Burkholderiales bacterium. Classification (GTDB taxonomy): domain Bacteria; phylum Pseudomonadota; class Gammaproteobacteria; order Burkholderiales; family Casimicrobiaceae; genus VBCG01. The sequence goes on along the minus strand of JADLEZ010000269.1, from coordinate 12,444 downwards.
CAGCGAGCCGGCGCGCGGCCCTGGTCCCGACGTCGTCGCCGTCGTCGCACAGCACGATCCGCGTCGCGGGGCGCGGCACCAGGCGGCCGACGTCGAGCTCGAGGCGGCTGTAAGGCAGCGGGATCGCGCTGAAGAGATGCGCCTCGGCGAACTGGCCCGCCTCGCGTACGTCGAGCAGCGCGAGCTCGTCCGGCCCGGTGAGCCAGGCGTTGAGCGTCGCAGCGTCGACGAGGCGCATCGGGTCAGCAGCGCCGGGTCTTGACGCCGATGTCCATGACCTTGCAGTTGCCCGTGGCAAGGTCGAACGCGAGGCGCTCGGTCAGCGTTTCCAGCGCGCGGCCGTACATGTGCAGGTGGCGGATCTCGTCGTCGTCCTCGATCTCCACGGCGTGGATGTCGTCCGGCATCAGCGCGACGCCGGCGCCCGGCCGCACGACCACCTTGCCGGTCTCCACGACCTCGGCCCGGCCGGCCCGCGAGCGATCATCCCGGCGCTCGTACAGGTAGTTCGATTCCGCGCCCTCGACGGCGGCGATGCATGCCCACGTCGTGTGGTTGTGGACCGGCGTGCGGTTGCCGCGCTTCATCACGTTGAGGTAGAGCGCGTACGTCCGGTCGGCGTCCTCGCGGATGAGGTAGCGCGCCTGGCGCACGCCGTCCTCCGGTCCGGGAAAATCCGCGGCATTCCAGATCCCGGGCCGCGCCGCGAGCGCTTTCAGCGCGTCGAGGACGCGAGCGAGCGATGCGCGGTCGAGGTCGCGTCCCGCCAGGATCGACTTCACGCGGTCGACGGTCGCGGCGACCGCCTGCGTGCGCTCCTGCTGCATGGTCATTGTCGGCTCCTAGGATGCGGTGGGTGGGGGCGCCGGGTCGTCGCCCATGCGCCGCCGGCGGCGCGCAACGAAGGCTGGCGGATCGAAGGCGGTTACCGTCGGCGGCGCTTGCGTGAAGCGCTCGATCTCGACGAGGCAGCTATGCGCGCTGCAGCCTTGCGACAGGTCGGAGGCGCCGCGATCGGGGCAGAGCATGTTCGGATTGCCGTGCTTGTCGAGGGTCCCCGACACGCCGGGTTCTTGCGGGTCGTACCACGCGCCGGTCGCCAGTAGCGCAACGCCGCGCCGCAACCCGGGGTCGGTGCGCAATCCCGCGAGGCACGCGCCGCGGTCGTTGTAGACGCGCACCACGTCGCCCGGCACCAGTCCGCGCGCGTGTGCGTCGTCCGGATGCAGGGCGACGGGCTCGCGTCCGGCGATTTTCGCGCGACGGCTCACGCCGACGTGATCGTATTGGCTGTGCAGGCGCGTGACCGGCTGGTGCGACAGCAGGTGCAGCGGAAACCGCTGCGCGAGCGCGCTGCCGAGCCACTCCTGCGGCTCCTGCCAGACCGGATGCCCCGGACAGTTGGCGTAGCCGAAGCCGGCGATGGTCGCGGAGTGGAGCTCGATCCGGCCGGAGGGTGTGGGCAGGCGATGCCGCTCGGGATCCGCGCGGAATTCCTGCAGCAGCACCGGCGGTTGCGGCGGACGCGGAATCTCCGCGAAACCTTGCTCCCACAGCACGTCGAAAGCGGGCAGGTCGATGCCCGCGCCGGCCGCCCGCTCGCGCGACCGCTCGTAGAGGTGGACGAGCCATTCGCGCGCCGTGCGTCCTTCGGTGAAGGCGTGCTCGACGCCGAGGCGCTGCGCGAGATCGCGAAAGATCTCGAAGTCGTCGCGCGCGAGCCCCGGCGCAGGCGCGGCGCGCCGCATCGCGATGACGAAGCGATCGCGCGACGCCGATCCGAGGTCGTCGCGCTCGAGGGACGTCGTGGCCGGAAGCACGATATCGGCGTGCTTGGCCGTGGCGGTCCAGAACTGCTCGTGGACGACGATCGTCTCCGGCCGCCGCCATGCGAGGAGCAGCCGGTTGAGATCCTGATGATGATGAAACGGGTTGCCGCCGCACCAGTACACGAGGCGCGCGTCCGGGTAGCGCTGCATCTTGCCGTCGTACGCGAACGGCGCGCCGGGCGAGAGCAGCATGTCGGTGAGGCGCGCCACCGGAATGAAGGCTTGGACGGCGTTGTCGCCCTGCGGCAGCACCGGCCCGGAGAAAGCGCTCGCCCAGGCGCCGACCGCGTTGACGGCGCCATAGCCGAAGCCGAAGCCGCCGCCGGGCAGGCCGACCTGACCCAACAGGCACGCGAGCGCGACGGTCATCCAGAACGGCTGCTCGCCGTGATCGGCGCGCTGCAGCGACCAGCTCGCATTGATCATCGTGCGCGAGCGTGCCATGCGCCGCGCAAGCTCGCGCAGGCGCTCCGGCGCGGCGTCGGCGATGGCGCCCGCCCATTCGACGCTCTTCGGCACGCCGTCGCCGTGCCCGAGAATGTAGTCGCGCAGCGGTGCGAAACCCACCGTGTAGCGGGCGAGGAACGCCTCGTCGTGCAGGCCTTCGGTGATGAGCGTGTGGGCGAGGCCCAGCATCACCGCGGTGTCCGTATTGGGTCGGATCGACAGCCACTCCACGCCCGGCCCCGCGCTCATGTCGCTCGTTGCCGCGCCGACGTTGACGCACGCCACGCCCGAGCGGGCGAGTCGCGCCATCGCGGACGCCGACTCGTGCTGCGCCGCGCCGCCCGCGTTCACCTGCAGGTTGCGCGCGGGCACGCCGCCGAACGCGACGAGCAGCGTCGTGTGCTCCTCGATCACGCTCCACGCCGTCTGCCGCGCCTGCACTTCGTCGATGGGCATGACGACATGCGGCATGAGCGTGCGGCCGGCGCCCAGGCTGTACGAGGTGACGTGCCGCACGTAGCCGCCGCAGCAGTTGAGGAAGCGGTGGACCTGGCTCTGCGCGTGATGGAAGCGGCCAGCGCTCGACCACCCGTAGGAGCCGCCGAAGATCGATGCGTTGCCGTGCTGCGTGCGGACGCGCGTGATCTCGCCTGCCACCAGGTCGAGCGCCACGTCCCAGTCGACCTCGATGAACGGTTCCGCGCCCCGGCGCTCGCGCGCCGCGCCCGGGCCGTGCTCGAGAACGCTCCGGCGAACCGCGGGCCGCAGCACGCGGGCGCGCGAGTGCAGGGCCTCGGGCATGCCGCTGCCGATCGCCGACGGATCGGGGTCGTGCCGGAACGGATGCAGCGCGACCACGCGGCCCTCGCGCGCCTCGACCTCGTACACGCCCCAGTGCGTGGAGGTGAGCAGGGGCGCCGTCATGGCGGCGGAAGGCGCGGGGCTGCCCGCAGAAGATCGCGCACGCTCGTCGTCCTCAGCTTCCGAAAGGATACGCATGGGCGCCGAGACGCACGGAGATCTCGCGTGCCGTACGGTGCAGGAGCGGCGTGAGGCGCTCCTCCTCCTGCCGCGTCATGAGATGCTCCGGGGCGATGAGGCCCAGCGCGGCCACGGCCTCGCCGTCGGGTCCGAACAGGGGCACCGAGATCGCGGCGGTGCCGACATGGGTTTCGCTGTGCGTGATCGCGGTGCCCGTCTTGCGCACCTTCTGCACCGCGGCGCGGAACTGCCGGCTGTCCGTGATCGTGTTCGGCGTGAGTCGCGGCAGGCCGCGCGTGCGCAGCAGGTACTCGATCGTCTCGGAGGGGCCGAACGCGAGGAGGACGCGACCCGCCGACGAGCTGTGGAACGGCATCCAGCGGCCGACCCGCCAGCGTCCGTCGACGAACAGGCGGCCCTCCACCGCGAACAGGTGGATGACGTTGCTCCCGTGCAGGACGCTCAGGACCGCCGAGTGGTCGGTTTCGTCGACGAGCTTGCGCATGGCCGGCAGCGCGTCGCGCGACAGCGGATAGCCGTTGACGAAGCTGTTGCCGAGCGCGAACGCGCTGATCCCGACCGAATAGCGCTTGGTCTCGGCATCCTGGACGAGAAGATCGCCCTCGCGGAACGTCTTCAGGAGCTTCGACACCTGGCTGCGGTTCATGCCGAGGCGGTCGGCGAGCTCCACCACGGATAGCGGCGCGTCGGCACCGGCGAATTCCGCCAGCAAGCGAAGGGCGGTCGCCAGCGACTTCATCGCGATGCGCGCGCCGGGCCCGTCACTCGCCCTTGGCGCCCGACTCCTTCGCGATGTCCGCCCAGCGCTTGACCTCGGTCTTCAGGAACTGCGTGGTGTCGGCCGGCGACATCCACGCCGGGACCATGCCCTGCGCGGCGAACTGCTCCTTCACCTCGGGCACCTTCGCGATCCTGCCGAGCGCCGTGCTCAGCTTGTCGACGACGTCCTTCGGCGTGCCCGCGGGTGCGAGGATCGCCCACCACGGCTCGGCGACGAACTCCGCCATGCCGAGCTCCTTGAACGTGGGCACGTCGGGCATCGTGTCGAGCCGCGCCGGCGTGGCGACCGCGTACGCGCGCAGCTTGCCGGCCTTGATGTGGTCGATGACGCCGGGAACGCTCTCGAAGCCGACGTCGACGTGGCTACCCATGAGGTCGATGATCGCCGGTCCGCTGCCCTTGTACGGGACGAGCAGCAGCTTGGCGCCTGTCCGCACCCGCAGGAGCTCCGTCAGCAGATGGTGGATGGAGCCGATCGTGTTGAGCTCGGCCGAAACGCCGCTCGGGCGCGACTTGGCGAGCGCGAGGAATGCAGCGAAGTCCGCCGCCGGAAACGCCGGCGCCGCCACCAGCACGATGCTCGACGTGGCCGCGACCGTGATCGGCGTGAAATCCTTCGCCGGATCGTACGGAATGCCTTTGTAGAGGGACAGCCCGCTCGCCAGCGGCCCGGAAGCGCTCAGCACCAGCGTGTAACCGTCGGGCTTCGCCTTGGCCACGATATCGGTGCCGATCGTGCCGTTGGCGCCGCCGCGGTTGTCGACGATGAACTGCTGCCCGAGCTCGTCGGTGAGGCGCTTGGCGATGTGCCTCGCGATGATGTCGGTCGGTCCGCCCGCCGGGAACGGCACGACCAGGCGAACCGGCCGCGACGGGTAGTCGTCGGCGTAGCTCGACGTCGCGGCGAGCAATGCCATCAGACCGAAGGTCCACCATTTCAGCTTGCGCATCTCGATCCTCCGCGCCGGGGCAGGTGCCCCTGGCAAGTGTGGGTGCCGGTTGGGTTGGGCGAATCGACGGCACGTTGTTTCCGTATCGGAAACTCTGTTGCGAATGTTGCTCTTATGCCGGCCTGGCGTCAAGTGTTGCGCGTCATGGAGGCGCGAACCACGGCAACGCGGCGTCATCCTCTATATGCAATCGGACCTCCATGTCCGTCGCAAAGGCGCGGGCATGAGTCGCGCATGCTGCGTGTTCGCGCCGGTACGACGGCGACGGCGGCGACGTCGCCCGGAGCGGGCGTCGGTGCCCGTGCGCCGAGGGATGCGCGGACGCGCCGCGGTTGACCGTGCGCGGGAGGCGGTGGTAACGTGAATTCATGAAATACAACCTAGTTTCCCAATGGGAAACAATGAATGCCGCTCCTAATGCCACCCTCAATGCCGCTCCTAATGCCACCCTCAATGCCGCTCTTCTCGTCGATGACGCTCTTGCCGCCGATGAACGGGCGCGGGTGGGCGAAGCGCGAGTCGGCTTCGCCGCATTCGTTCTCCTCCTCGCGGCCGGAAGCGATCCTCGCCGGCCACGAGCGCCCGCGGTCCGTGGATAGCCCGCGCGCATTCGCGACGAGCGTCGCATGAGCAATACGCCCGGTTTCCACGGCGTCTTTCCGTACCTCGTCTCGCCGATCGATGGCGACGGCAAGGTCAAGGAGGCCGTGCTCGCACGCCTCGTCGACGATCTCGTGCGCGCCGGCGTGCACGGCCTGTCGCCGCTCGGATCGACGGGCGAGTTCGCCTATCTCGATCGCGAGCAGCGAACCCGGATCGTGGAGGTCGTCGTGCACGCGGCGGGCGGCCGCGTGCCGGTCGTGCCCGGCGTCGCCGCCACGACCATCGCGGATGCCGTCGCGCAGACGCGGGCGTACGCTCGCCTCGGCGCCGACGGGATCCTGGCCATTCTCGAGGCCTACTTTCCTATCTCCGAGGATGGCGTCGTCTCCTATTTCTCGGCGATCGCGGAGGTGACCGAGCTCCCGGTCGTGCTCTACACGAATCCGCAGTTCCAGCGCAGCGATCTTTCGCTCGCGGCGATCGAGCGCCTGGCCGCCATCCCGAACATCCGTTACCTCAAGGATGCATCGTCCAATACCGGCCGGCTGCTTACCATCATGAACGCGGTGGGCGACCGCATCCGCGTGTTCAGCGCGTCGGCGCACGTTCCCGCGTGCGTCATGCTCATCGGCGGCGTGGGCTGGATGGCGGGTCCGGCATGCCTCGTCCCGCGCCAGAGCGTGGCGTTGTACGAGCTGTGCCGCGCCGGCGCCTGGGGCGATGCGATGGTCCTGCAGCGCAAGCTGTGGCGGCTCAATCACGCGTTCGCGAAATTCAATCTGGCCGCCTGCATCAAGGGTGGCCTCGCGATCCAGGGCTACGACGTCGGCGCGCCGCTGCCGCCGCAAGCGCCTCTCGACAGCGCGGGACGCGCGGAAGTCGCGGCCATCCTTTCCAGCATGTGAGATTGCCCATGGCAACCATGATCGACAGCCCGTTGTTCGGCGACCTGTTCAGCACCGAAGAGATGCGGCGCATCTTCAGCGACGAGACGACGATCCAACGCTGGATGGACGTCGAGGCGGCGCTCGCGCGCGCCGAAGCGAAGCTCGGCATCATCGCGCAGGAAGCCGCCGACGAGATCACGCGCAAATGCCGCGTCGAGCTGATCGACATGGCCGAGATGAAGCGCCAGCTCGTCCACACGCACCATCCGATCGTCCCGCTCATCCGCTGCTACCAGAAGATCTGCGATCCCGCCGCCGGCGAGCTCCTGCATTGGGGAGCGACGACGCAGGACATCATGGACACCGGCGCCGTGCTCCAGCTCAAGGATGCCAACGCGGTCGTCGTGCGCGATCTCACCCATACGCTCGAGCTCCTCAAGGACCTCGCGTCGCGCCACAAGCACACGATCCAGGCCGGGCGCACGCATGGCCAGCAGGCGCTGCCGATCACCTTCGGTTACAAGGTCGCGGTGTGGGCCGCGGAAGTGAAGCGGCACCTGCAGCGCATCGAGCAGATGTCGGCGCGCGTGTTCCAGGGCCAGTTCGGGGGCGCCGTAGGAACGCTGGCCTCGATCGGCGAGCCCGGCTTGCGCCTGCAGGAGCTCATGTTCGCCGACCTGGATCTTGCCGTGCCCGAGATCGCCTGGCACACGGCACGCGACGGGCTCGCCGAGCTCGTGTGCGTGTACGCCATGATCGGCGGGACGCTCGCCAAGATGATGAACGAGGTGGTCACCCTCCAGCGCTCGGAGATCGCCGAGCTCGAGGAGCCGTTCCACATGGGCAAGGTCGGCTCGAGCACGATGCCGCACAAGCGCAACCCGATGATGTCGGAGGGCGTGATTGCCGTGAGCCGGCTGCTCGCCATGCAGGTCGGCCCGGCCCTCGCGACGATGCAGGCCGAGCACGAGCGCGATCATCGCGGCTGGCAGTCCGAATGGTCGTTCCTTCCGGAAAGCTGCTGCATGCTGGGCGGCATGCTGTTCTGGACGAACAAGGTGCTCGCCGGGTTGCAGGTCTCCGCGGAGAGCATGCAGCGCAACCTCGAGGTCCTGCACGGCCTGCTCCTGAGCGAGAACGTGATGCTGGCGCTGGGATCGAGGATCGGGCGCCAGGAAGCGCACGAGGTCGCGTACGAGCTCTGCATGGAGGCTTTCGAGAAGCGCGTGCCGCTGAAAGGCCTGCTCATGCACGACGTGCGCGTGAGCCGTCATCTGACGGAGCGACAGATCGACGAGCTCCTCGATCCTGCGCGTTATACCGGTCTGTCGGCGCAGTTCGTCGAGCGCGTGACCGGCAACGCGTAAGACCGCACGATCCGCCGCTCGCGCGAGCAGCGAGGCCGCGGTCGGTGCGCGCAATCGGCGTCGCCGTGGCGCATAAGGTCTACGGCGGTCGCCGCGATCGCCCGTGCGCGGACGCGTATCCGGCCACGCATACAAGTCAGGCTCGCCGGCCCGGCCCGCTGCCGCGCGCGCGGTGGCGCCGCCGGCATTCCTCCGATCCGGGAGAGGCCGCTGGGCGCAGGTCGCCGCAGAATCGGGCGCGCAGGTCGAGTAGTATCGCGGCACGCCCCGCCCCCACTGGATTCTCATGAAGTCACTATCGAGCGCGTTGCGCGTGCTGAGCGAATTCATCACGTCCCAGGAGCCGCTGAGCGTCATGGAGATCTCGGACCGGCTCGGCCTGCACAAGAGCCAGGTCTCGAAGTTCCTGAAGGCATTCCGGGAGCGCGGCTACCTCAAGCAGGATCCCGTCACCAAGCGCTATGCGGTCGGCATCAATGCGTTCGCGCTCGGCAACAACTTCATCAATACCTACCCGCTGTCGCGCGACGCGCTGCCGGTAATGCGCAAGCTCGTCGACGAGACCGGACACTCTGCCGTCGTCAGCGTTCTCAACGACAGCAGCGTGATCCACCTGTTCGCCGTCGAGGGTCGGCTGTTCATCGACGGCCGGTGGCGCGTCGGCCGCTTCATGCCCTATCACACGACGTCGGCCGGCCGCGTGCTGCTCGCGTTCGGCCCTCCCGAGACCGTCGACTACCTGATTCGCACCCGCGGCCTGCCGCGGCTCACGGCCAACACGATCGTCGACGCGCGCGAGTTCCGTGCCGCCGTGCAGAAGGTCCGCAAGACCGGCATCGCGGTCACGCGCAGCGAGACGCACGTCGGAACGGCGGCGATTTCCGTGCCGCTGTTCGGACCCGACAACGAGGCATTCGCCGCGCTCGGGCTCATCTGTCCCGAGCACCTGCTGACCCGCGACGAGGAGGCGCGGCTCACGCCGCTCCTGCGTCGCTCCGCGCGCGAAATCTCGGTGCGGCTCGGCGCGAACGCATATCCGTTCGGATCCTGAGATCTTAGCGGCACGCCGCCGCCGTCGGGCTGCGCCCGCGCTCGACATCCTTAGGGAAGCTCTGCACGACCAGCGCGACTGTCCACTCGCCCACAGTCCGCGCAGCGCGCAGCGGCATGAGGTCGTACCTGTAGCTCCGAGCTCGCGCATCACGCATCGCCGGCGATTGGCCGCACGTCCCCGCACTTGCGTCGCGCGCGGCAGCACGATATCGTTCTCGTTATATGAGACATCGTATCAATATTTGATACATGGACACGACGGTCCTCAAGGCGCTTGCCGTGCTCGAGTCCCTGGCCCGTTCCCGCGAAGAGCGCGGCGTGACGGAACTGGCCGCGGCGCTCGGGCTCACGAAGGCGAACTGCCACCGCCTGCTGCGCACGTTGACGTCGGCCGGCTACGTGGTGCAGGACGACGAGACCAAACGCTATCGGCTGTCGCTGCGGATGTGGGAGATGGGTGTCGGCGCGCTCGACCGGCTGGAATTGACCGAGACCATGCATCCGCATCTGCGGGCATTGGCCGATGCGGCCGACGAGTCGGTGCAACTCGCCGTCATGGACGGCGCCAGCATCGTCTATGTCGACAAGGCGGACAGCCGGCACGCGCTGCGCGCCACGACGCAGGTGGGCAGCCGTGTCCCCGCGTACTGCGTCTCGACGGGAAAGGCACTCCTCGCCTTTACCGACCATGGACTCGATCGCCTTGCCTTTCCGCTGCGCGCTTTCACGCCGGCCACGATCACCGCGCGTACGCGGATGGAGCGCGAGCTGGAAGCGATCCGGCGAATGGGATACGCGGTGAACCGCGGCGAATGGCGCGAGGGCATCTGGGGTGTCGCCGCGCCCATCCGCGATGCGACCGCGTTGCCGGTGGCGGCGGTAAGCGTATGGGGGCCGGAGCTGCGGTTTCGCGGTGCGGCGGCGGCCCGGCTCGGCAAGCATGTCGTCGCGGCGGCCGACGCCATTTCCGGTCGCCTCGGCTATCGGGTTCCGGCGCCGCGTTCATTGAAAGCGAAGGGTAGAGGAACTTGAAGCCACAAATCGACCTTCTGGTGACGGGCGGTACGGTGTTCATGGATGGGGACCTGGTCCCCGCATCGCTTGGCGTCGACGCGGGCAAGATCGTCTTCGTGTCGTCGCGGGGTTGGGAGCCGGCTGCTCGCGAGACCATCGATCTCGCGGGGCGCAGCGTGCTGCCGGGATTCATCGATACCCACGTTCACTTTCGCGATCCCGGGCTCACGTACAAGGAAGACTTCCTCACGGGCAGTCAGGCGGCGGCAGCGGGCGGCTTCACCTGCGTCGTGGACATGCCCAACAACAAGCCGGCCTTGCTTACGCGAGAGCGGTTCGCGGCGAAGCGCCAGATCTGCGCAGCGAAGTCGGTGATCGACTTCGGGCTGTACGCGGGCGCGACGCAGCCGGACCAGATACCTGGCATGGTCGACGAGGGCGCGTTGGGCGTGAAGATCTTCATGGTCTCCGACCCGAAGTCCAAATATCCGCACGACCCCGAGCTCTTCACCGGTGACGACGGGGACCTCTACGACGTCCTCCGCCTGGCGCGCGATCTCGGCGTGTATTGCGCGATTCACCCGCAGAACCAGCAACTCTTCACAAGCGAGTCGCGCAAGCGGTGGGCGGCCGGGACCACGGGTCCGCGGGACTTCCTCGAGGCGTACTTCGGCGAGAACTTCGTGGGCGACCACACGGCGATCAGCACGCTGGTCGAGATGAGCAAGGCCGCGCAGGCGCGCGCGCACATCCTGCACGTGCGCACCACGCGCAGCGTGCGGATGATCGGCGAGGCTCGCTCCGAAGGCGTGCCCGTGTCCAGCGAGATCAATCCGAAATACATGCTGCTCGGAGAGGAAGACATGGCCCGACTCGGTCCGTTGTCCACGCCGTATGGCCTGCCTGCCGACCAGCGCGCCGAGCTGCTGGAGCTCGTCGAGCGGGGCGACGTCGACGTGCTCGCCACCGACCACGCGCCGCATACCAAGGAAGAGCTCGAGCCGGGCTGGAAGGATGCGTGGAGCATCCCGTTCGGCAATCCGCAACTCGATCATGTCTCCGCCATCCTGCTGACGCTCGCGAACCAGGGCGTGCTTTCCCTGCGCACGCTGGTGCGGGTGCTGTGCGAAAACCCGGCACGGCTCATCGGAGCCTATCCGACCAAAGGGACGATCCGGGCCGGTGCGGACGCCGATCTCGTGGTGGTCGACATGAACGCCACCGGCACGTTGACCGATGCCGAGTGCTACACGAAGGTGAAGTGGTCGCCCTATTCGGGCCGTTCGTATCACGGACGCGCGGTGGCAACGGTGTCGCGCGGCGCGATTGTCATGAAGGATGGCGTGGTCACCGGCAAGCCTGGGCATGGCCGCCTGGTTCGCAGTCCCAATCATTCGAGCGAGGTAAGAGCATGAGCACGAATCGCCGTCGATTCCTGCAGCTGGCGGCCGGCACCGCCGCGCTTCCGCTGGCGTCCCACGTGGGTGCACAGCCGATCGCCACGGTGCGCGTGGCGAACGGCACGACGCCCGACATCCTGAGCATCCCCGACGTGCGCGCGATCGAGTACTTCCTTCCGCGGGTTCCGGGGGGCGTGCCCGGCAAGGCGACCTACGTGCCCGGTGCGGTGCGCGCCATCCAGGCCGTCATCGCGGGCGAAGCGGAAGTGGGCATTGCGACGCTCGGGTCCGGACTCGCGGCCGTCAACCAGGGACAGGACATCCAGGTCTTCGCGCTCGCCTCCGGAGCGCGGCCCTATCTCGTTCCCGTGGCGAGCAAGGAGATCACGAATCTCAAGGCGCTCGAGGGTAAGGACGTCGGCGTGATCTCGCTGGTCGATTCGACGTACTACCTGCTGGTGATGATGATGCAGGCCGCGGGCGCCGATCCCACCAAGGTGCAATGGCGCGTCGTCGGCGGCGGCGCGGGCCGGGCCAACGCCCTCGTGTCCGGCGGGATCAAGGCGGCCATGTTCCAGGTCGGCCAGGCGCTCGAGATCATGGAGAAGGGCCCGTTCCAGATTCTCCCGTCGTCGTTCGCCGGCCTGAAGGACTTCATCTTCAAGGCGTTCTGGGCCAAGCGCTCCTTCCTGGAAAGCAATCGCGGACTGGCCGAAGCCATCGTGCAGGCGAATCTCATGGCGACGCGCGAAGCCCTCGACAAGAAGGCGTTCATGGCGTACGCGGTCAAGGAGCTCGCGCCGATGTCGGCCGACATCGTGTCCCGCTCCTACGACATCCTGCGGGAAACGGGCCCCTGGGATCCCGACAACGCGCTCCTGAACAGGCAGGCGGGTGACCTGACCGTGAACGAGATGGTTCGGTTCAAGGTGCTGAATGCGCCGGTCGCTTTCGACAAGTGGGCGACGACGGACTACGTGAAGGCGGCGGTCGCCAAGCTCGGGCCTGCCAAGTAGCGATGGCCGTTCGCCTCGAGATCCGCGGCGTCGGCAAGCGCTTCCCGCTGCGTACGGAAGAGGGCATGCGCAACGCCCAGGTGCTACAACGGCTAG
>JADLEZ010000268.1 GCA_020845855.1 Burkholderiales bacterium | reverse complement strand
TGGGATACAACACCGCGAGGTTCTCTTGGTCCGCGAGGCGCACGCCGTAGGGCGGATTGGCGAGCAGGATGCCGTGCGGCGCCGGCGCGGCGCGGGTCAGGAAGTCGGCCTGTCCGGCGTGCACGAAGGCGTCGACCTGCGCCGCGCGCAGGTTCGCCTGCGTTTTCATGACGGCGCCCGCCGCAACGTCGCTTGCAAAGATCGCGGGCGATGCGGGCGGCGCGCGCAAGCGGTCGCGTGCGGACTGCTTCAGGCGCTGCCACGTGGGGCCGTCGTACCACGCAAGCTTCTGGAAGCCGAACGTGCGCGACAGGCCCGGCGCGCGATCCGCGGCGATGAGCGCCGCCTCGATCGCGATCGTGCCGCTGCCGCACATCGGGTCGAGGAGCGGCTGCCCGGGAGCCCACCCCGTCAGCGTCACGAGTCCCGCGGCGAGGTTTTCGCGCAGCGGCGCCTCCTCCGGGTCACGCCGGTAGCCGCGCTTGAACAGGGGCTCGCCCGACGTGTCGAGGTAGATCGCGGCGTCGCGCTGCGTGAGGTAGGCGTGCACGCGCACGTCCGGCTGCCGCTTGTCCACGGAGGGGCGCACGCCGGCGTCCGCGCGCAAGCGGTCGCATACCGCATCCTTGACCCGCAGCGTCGCGAACTCGAGGCTCGTGAGCGGCGAGCGGGTGGCGGCTACGTCCACGCGCAGCGTGCGCGTCGGCGCGAACAGGCGCTTCCAGTCGATGGCCTTCACGAGCGCGTACAGCGTGTGCTCGTCCTTGTAAGGGCCACCGCCGACGCGCCACAGGATACGGCTCGCGAGGCGCGATTCCAGGTTCGCACGCATGGCGAGCGCGATGGGGCCGGCGAAGGCGACGCCGCCGTCGGTGGCCGTGGGCTCGGTCGCGCCGATGCGGACGAGCTCGTCGGCGAGCGCCGGTTCGAGCCCGCGGGGGCACGGCGCGAAGTAGCGTTCGCCCGTCAGCCCCTCGGGGGGCGGCGAGCGGAGCGAGCGTGGGGGCACTTTAAAACGGCTTCATCACGACGAGGAACACGACCAGCACGAGCACCGGCAACGCGGGAATCTCGTTGATCCAGCGATAGAACTTGTCGCTGTGCGTGTTGCGGTCGGCAGCGAAGTCGCGCACGAGCTTGCCGAGGTAGACGTGGTGCGCGACCAGGATCGCGACCAGCACGAGCTTCGCGTGCAGCCAGCCGCCGGTGATGCCGTAGCCCAGCCACAGCCACAGGCCGAAGACGAGCGTCAGGACCGCGCTCGGCGTCATGATGCCGCGATACAACCGTCGCTCCATGATCTTGAAGCGCTCGATGCCGATGGGATCGGTCGCGAGCGCGTGGTAGACGAACAGGCGCGGCAGATAGAAGAGGCCCGCGAACCAGGACACCATGAAGATGATGTGCAGCGACTTTACGGCAAGCATGGCCACAGCTACTTGAGGAGTCTGCGCCGCGTGAGCACCAGCGCCGCGTAGTACGCGAGCCCGGCGTAGAACACGAGCACGGCGACGTGAAGCGCGGCGAGCCCGGGAATCTGCCCGAGCATCAGCGGGCGCGCGAGGTCGATCGCGTGCTTCAGCGGCAACACCTGTGTTGCCGCCGCGAGCGCCGCCGGCATCTGGTCGACCGGGAAGTACACCCCGGACAGGAGCAGCATCGGTGTCAGCACCAGCGTGAAGAAGTAGGTGAAGAAATCGTAGTTGGGCGCGAGGGCATTCATGACGAGTCCCGCCGCGCCGAAGACGAGGCCCACGAGCAGGCCGACCGGCAGCACGAGGACCGCGAGCCAGTGATGGCCGTAACCCAGCGCCATGATCACGAGCAGGATTGCCGCGGTCGACACCACTGCCTTGGTCGCGCACCACAGCCATTCGGCCATGACCACGTCGTCGAGCGCGATCGGCGCGTTGATGATCCCCTCCCACGTCCGCTGCACGTGCATGCGCGAGAACGCCGAGTACATGCCCTCGAAGCTCGCCGCGAACATGGCGCTCTGGCAGACCATGCCGGTGCCGATGAACTCGATGTAGCTCATGCCGCCGACGCTGCCGATCAGCGCGCCGATGCCGTAGCCCAGCGCGAGCATGTACAGCAGCGGGTCGGCGATGTTACCCAGGATGCTCGCGAACGCGAGCTTGCGCCAGACGAGGAGGTTGCGCCGCCAGACCGGCGCGAAGCGCGGCGAAAACGACGGCGGGGCGAGGAGCTTGGCGTAGGCCATACAAGATCTAGTCGCGCAGCTCCCGTCCGGTGAGCTTGATGAACAGGTCCTCGAGGTTCGCCGGCCGGTGCAGGTAACGCACGCCGGCGCGCGTGCCGAGGTCGTTCAGCAGCGGCTGCGCATCGTAGGCGTAAGCGAACGCGGTCTCGCCCGCGATCTCGAGACGCTTCGCGAGCCGGCGGCCGTGTACGTCGGCCCACGCCTTGGCTTCGTCGCCGTACACTTCGATCACTTCCGGCTCCACGTGCTGCGCAAGGAGCGCACGCGGCGAGTCGCTCGCGATCATGATGCCGTGATCGATCACCGCCAGGCGGGTCGCGAGCCGCTCCGCCTCGTCCATGAAGTGCGTGGTGAGCAGAATCGTCTTGCCCTGCGACAGGAGCTGGCGCAGTCCGTCCCAGATCAAGTGCCGCGCCTGCGGATCGAGGCCCGTCGTCGGCTCGTCGAGGATCAAAAGCTCGGGATCGTTGACCAGCGCACGCGCGAGTGTCAACCGCCGCTTCATGCCGCCCGACAGCGTGCGGATGCCCACGTCGCGCTTGCTCGCGAGTCCGGCGAACTCGAGCAGCGCCGGTATCCGCTCCTCGAGCAGCGTGCGCGGCAGCCCGAAGTAGCCGCCGTAGACGAGGAGGTTCTCGCGCACCGTGAAGTCGGGATCGAGGTTGTCCATCTGCGGCACCACGCCCACGCGGATGCGCGCCTCGCGGGCGGCCCTCGGCACCGGCTGACCGACCATCTCGATCTGCCCGCCGTCGGGGTCGATGATGCCGAGGCAGCAGCGCAGCGTCGTCGTCTTGCCCGCGCCGTTGGGGCCCAAGAGGCCGAAGCAGTCGCCGCGGCGGATGGTGAACGACAGCCCGCGCACGACCTCCAGCTCGCCGTAGCGCTTGCGCAAGCCGGCCACCCGCAGCACGACGTCGCGTTCGTGCGTCGCCGCGCCGGCG
>JADLEZ010000267.1 GCA_020845855.1 Burkholderiales bacterium | reverse complement strand
CCGCGCTACGGTCGGAAGATCTCCTCTCGCCTTCGCTCTGATTGCCTCACCGGATCACGACACTTCGCGGTGAATCACCCCGCGATAAAACTGCCGGTGAATCACGAAACAGTGCGAGAGACAACACGAAGGGCGCCGAGATTCACCAGGCGGTCGCGCCGGCGGCCGGCGAAACGGTCGTCACCAAGCACTTTCCCAGCGCGTTCCGCGAGACCGACTTGCTCGACAGGCTGCGCGCCGCGGGTGCCACCCGACTCGCCGTCGCGGGCATGATGACGCACATGTGCGTGGACACGTCGGTGCGCGCCGCCGCCGATCTCGGCTTCCAGTGCCTGCTCGCCGAGGATGGCTGCGCGACGAGAGCGCTGCAGTTCGGCGGGCGCGAAGTCGGCGCGCCGGAGGTCCAGCTCGCCTACCTCGCCGCGCTCAACGGGGCGTTCGCCAAGGTGCAGCCCGCGCGAACGATCGCGAGCGAGCTGGGCTAGCGGTTCGTTGAAAATTCCACTGTGTCATCCCGAGGAGCGAAGGCGACGAGGGATCTGCTTTACGCAACTCGCTGATTCGAAACCAAAGCGGATCCCTCGCTCCGCTCGGGA
Source organism: Burkholderiales bacterium (assembly GCA_020845855.1). GTDB lineage: Bacteria > Pseudomonadota > Gammaproteobacteria > Burkholderiales > Casimicrobiaceae > VBCG01. The sequence continues at coordinate 15,829 of JADLEZ010000267.1, read as the reverse complement.
TGACACCGGACCGGAGATACGGTCGCGAAATTCAAAGAACCCTGTTGCGAGCTAGGCGCTCGGCCGCGACGAGAAGTCGCGCAGCGCGGAATCCGCGTCGACGTCGCTCGCGCTTAAGTCGCTGACCCGCGCGAGCGGCGGCCCACGCCGGCACCACTCGACGAAGCGCTCGACCGCCGCCGCATCGCCCTGCACGAACGCCTCCACCGAGCCGTCGCGCCGGTTGCGTACCCATCCGGCGACGTCGAGCGTGTACGCGGCCTGCACCGCCGCGTCGCGAAATCCAACCCCTTGCACGCGGCCGTGGACGACGATCCGCCGCGCGATCACTCCTATCTCCCGCGCGCCCGCCGCCACGCGAACAGCGCGGCGATCGACTTGGCATCGGTGAGGCCGCCGCAGTCGTAGGTCGCGAGGAGCTCCTGCTCGCTCATGGTCACCACTTCGAGGTTCTCGCCTTCGTCGAGCGCCTGCCCGACCTGCGCGAGACCGGTCGCCTCGAAGATCTCGATGAACTCGTTGGAATAGCCGATCTCGGGGTGGATCGTGCCGAGCGGCGTCCAGTTGGCGGCGGTGTAGCCCGCCTCCTCGCGCAACTCGCGCTGCGCCGTCGCCAGAGGCGTCTCGCCGGGATCGATCTTGCCGGCCGGGAACTCGAGCATCACGCGCCGCACGGGGTAGCGGTACTGGCGCTCGAGCACGAATGCCCCACTGTCGAGCACCGGCACCACCAGCACCGCACCCGGGTGCACGACGTATTCGCGCGTTCCCTCGCCGCCGCCGGGCAGCCGAACACGGTCGGCGCGCACTTCGAGGAGCTTGCCCTGGAACGCGAGCTCCGAGGCGATGCCGGTTTCGACGAGATGGGCGTCGTCGGTCATTGGATTACCCTCATACCCAGTCCTTGCGAATCAGGAAGTCGGTGTACAGCGCGGCCTCCGGCGTGCCGGGCGCCGGCGTCCAGTCGTAGCGCCACTGCGCGAGCGGCGGCATCGACAGCAGGATCGCCTCGGTGCGTCCGTTCGATTGCAGGCCGAACAGCGTGCCGCGGTCGAACACGAGGTTGAACTCGACGTAGCGGCCGCGCCGGTAGAGCTGGAAGTCGCGCTCGCGCTCGCCGTAGGGCGTGTTCATGCGCCGGCTGAGGATCGGTTCATATGCGGGCAGAAACTGCTCGCCCACGCTTCGGGTCAGCGCGAAGCAGCGCTCGAACCCACCCTCGTTCAAGTCATCGTAGAAGATGCCGCCCGCGCCGCGCGGCTCGTTGCGGTGGCGCAGGAAAAAATACTCGTCGCACCACTGCTTGTAACGCGCATGTACGCCGGCGCCGAAGGGAGCGAGCGCGTCGCGGCACGCGCGATGGAAGTGCTCGGCATCCTCCGCGAACCCGTAGTACGGGGTGAGATCCATGCCGCCGCCGAACCACCAGATATCGGCCCCCACGCTCGCTTCGCTCGCTGCCCCCCGAGGGGGCGCAGTTCGCGCTTGGGGCGGCCCTTCGCGCGAACGGTCGGCCCCCACGCTCGCTGCCCCCGGAGGGGACGCCTCCGCCTTGCGTGCGATGAAGAAGCGTACGTTCAAGTGCACCGTGGGGGCGTACGGATTGCGCGGGTGCAGGACCAGCGACACGCCCATCGCCTCCCACGCGCGCCCGGCGAGTTCGGGCCGGTGCGCGGTCGCCGACGCCGGGAGGCGCTCGCCCATCACGTGCGAGAACAGCACGCCGCCCCGCTCCAGCACCTTGCCGCCCTCGATCAGGCGCGAGATGCCACCGCCGCCTTCGGCACGAAGCCACTCGTCGCGCCGGAAGGGAGCGCCTTCGATCGCCTCGAGACCGTCCACGATGCATGCCTGCAGGTCCGTGAACCAGCCCCGCAGCGGGGTAACGTCGATGGCGCTCACGGCTTGCGCGCGGCGATCGCGCGATGGCCGATGTCGGTGCGGTACTGCATGCCGTCGAAGCGGATGTCCTGCACGGCGGCGTAGGCGGCGCGCTGGGCGAGCCGCACGGAGTCTCCGAGCGCGGTCACGCACAGCACGCGCCCACCGCTCACGACCACGCGATCTTGTTCCAGCGCGGTTCCGGCGTGAAAGACGTGCACACCCGGATGCTGCTCGGGCGTGACCTTGTCGAGGCCGGTGACCACGTCGCCTTTGCGCGGCGCATCGGGATAGCCCGCCGCGGCCAGCACGACGCCGAGCGCGGCGCGTCGGTCCCATTCCGCTTCGACCTTGTCGAGCGTGCCGTTGACCGCGTGCTGGACGAGGTCGACCAAGTCCGAGGTCAGGCGCGCCATGATCGGCTGCGCCTCCGGGTCACCCAGGCGGCAGTTGAACTCGAGCACCTTGGGATGGCCCGCGGCGTCGATCATCACGCCGGCGTACAGGAAGCCCGTGTAAGGAATGCCGTCGGCCGCCATGCCGTTCACCGCCGGCACGATGATCTCGCGCATGATGCGCGCGTGCAGCGCGGGGGTGACGACCGGCGCCGGAGAGTACGCGCCCATGCCGCCTGTGTTCGGACCCTGATCGTTGTCGCGCAGGCGCTTGTGGTCCTGCGACGACGCAAGCGGCAGCACGTGGCGCCCGTCGGCCATCACGATGAAGCTCGCCTCCTCGCCTTCGAGGAAGTCCTCGATCACCACCCGCGCCCCCGCCGCACCCATGGCGTTACCGACCAGCATCGCGTCGATCGCGGCGTCGGCTTCCTCCTTCGTCGCGGCCACTACCACGCCCTTGCCGGCCGCGAGGCCGTCGGCCTTGACCACGATGGGAGCGCCGCGCTCCGCGACGTACGCGTGCGCGGCGCCGGCGTCGGTGAAGGTCTGGTACTGCGCCGTGGGAAGGCCGTGGCGCAGCATGAATGCCTTCGCGAAGTCCTTCGAGCTTTCGAGCTGCGCCGCCGCCCGCGTGGGGCCGAAGATCGCCAATCCCGCTTCGCGAAACGCATCGACGATGCCGGCAGCCAAAGGCGCCTCGGGGCCGACGACGGTCAGCGCGATCTCGGATCCCCTCGCGAAGTCGACCAGCGCGGGAATGTCGGCGATGGCGGCGTTGACCAGCGCTTCTTCCCGCGCGGTCCCGGCGTTGCCGGGTGCGACGTAGACACGCGCCACGCGCGGGCTCTGCGCGAGCTTCCACGCGAGCGCATGTTCCCGGCCACCGCCGCCGACCACGAGGAGGTTCACTTCCCCTCACCCCAGCCCTCTCCCCGCATGCGGGGAGAGGGTGAGCCTAGGGCGGCGGTGGCGGCGATCTCCATCAATGGCGGAAGTGGCGGACGCCAGTGAACACCATCGCGAGGCCGCGCTCGTCGGCGGCGGCGATGACTTCGGCGTCGCGCATGCTGCCGCCGGGCTGGATGACCGCCGTGGCGCCGTTGTCGGCCACGACGTCGAGTCCGTCGCGGAAAGGGAAGAAGGCGTCGGACGCGACGGCGGAGCCGGCAAGCGACAACCCTGCCGCCGCGGCCTTGTGCGCGGCGATCCGGGTCGAGTCCACGCGGCTCATCTGGCCGGCGCCGATACCGAGCGTGCGGCCGTCGCGGCCGTAGACGATGGCGTTCGACTTCACGAACTTCGCGACCCGCCACACGAACATGAGATCGCGGATCTCGGCGGCCGCCGGTACGCGCTGGGTGACGACCCGCAGATCGGCCGCGCGCACGTTGGCGTCATCCGGCGACTGCACCAGCAGTCCGCCGCCGACGCGCTTCAGGTCGAACGCGTTGGGCGCGGCGCCGGCAAGGGGCACCTCGAGCACGCGCACGTTGACCTTCTTCGCCATGGCCGCCAGCGCGTCGGCGGTATACGACGGCGCGATCAGCACTTCCAGGAACTGCGCGGCGACCGCCTCCACCGTCGCGCCGTCGACCGGGCGGTTGAACGCGATGATGCCGCCGAACGCCGAGGTCGGGTCGGTGGCGAACGCGCGGCGATAGGCCTCGAGCGGGCTGTCCGCGACCGCCACGCCGCAAGGGTTCGCGTGCTTGACGATCACGCACGCGGGCTCGGCGAACGTCTTCGCGCACTCCCACGCCGCATCGCTGTCGGCCACGTTGTTGTACGACAGCTCCTTGCCCTGGAGCTGCCGGTAGGTCGCGATGCTGCCCGGCGCGGGGGTCGGGTCGCGGTAGAACGCGGCGGACTGGTGCGGGTTCTCGCCGTAGCGCATGTCCTGCACCTTCACCCCGGCGAAATGGAGCTCGTCCGGCCACGCCGACACGTTTCCTTGGTGGTCGCGCGCGGTGAGCCAATTGGCGATGGCGCCGTCGTAGGACGCGGTGTGCGCGAACGCCTTGCGCATGAGCCGGAAGCGGGTCGCGTCCGACAGCGCACCGCCACCCTGCGCGAGCTCGTCGAGGATCGCCGGATAGTCCGCGGGATCGACCACCACGCCGACGTGCGGCCAGTTCTTGGCCGCGGCGCGCACCATCGACGGTCCGCCGATGTCGATGTTCTCGATCGCGTCCTCCAGCGTGCAGCCGGGTCTGGCCACCGTCTGCCGGAACGGGTACAGGTTCACCACGACGAGGTCGATGGTGGGAATCGCATGCTCGCGCAACGCCGCCGCGTGCGCCGGCAGTTCGCGCCGTGCGAGGATGCCGGCGTGGACCTTGGGGTGCAGCGTCTTCACGCGCCCGTCGAGCATCTCGGGGAAACCCGTGTACGTGCCGACGTCGGTCACCGCGAGTCCAGCATCCGCGAGCGCTTTCGCGGTGCCGCCGGTGGATAGCAGGCGCACGCCGCGGGCGGCGAGACCTTTCGCGAATGGAACCAGTCCTGCCTTGTCCGATACCGACAGCAGCGCCTGCTGTATGGCGGCCCCCACAGCCATCAGACGAGCTTGTGCTTGACGAGCTTGGCGCGCAGCGTCGTACGGTTCATTCCCAGCATGTCGGCCGCCTGGGTCTGGTTACCCTCCGCCCGCGTCATGATCGACGCGAGCAACGCGCGCTCGACGTGGCCGATGACCATGTCGTAGACGCCGGTCGGGGTCTCCCCGTCGAGGCGCTTGAAGTATTCGTCGAGCGAACGATCGACGCTGCGGCAGATCTCGTTGCTGCCGTTCAACCGCTGTCTTCGGATGGTCACGCCGCGAGGGCCTCCCCGTCCCACTGCCCGTTGGTTGTATGAGTCGAGCAATCGCCATGATGAGCGCGAAGGGCCGTCCCGAGCGCGAATTGCCCCGGAGCGCGATAGCGCGAAGGATCGTACGGCAGACGGTGGAAGCGGGCCGCCAGCACGTCGAAGTAGCGGCCGACGACCGCGAGCTGGTCGTCCGTGGTCTGCGCCGCGCACATCGCGCGGCGGAAGGCGTCACCGCCGGCCAGCGCCTCGGTGTACCACCCGAGGTGCTTGCGTGCGGTGCGCACGCCTGCAGCCTCGCCGTAGAAGGCATAGTGGTCGGCGAGGTGCTCGACGATCAGCGCGCGCGCCTCGGCTACCGTGGGCGGCGGCAGGTGCGTGCCCGTCGCAAGGTAGTGCAGCGTCTCGCGGAAGATCCACGGCCTGCCCTGCGCTGCGCGTCCGATCATCACCGCGTCGGCGCCCGTGTGCGCAAGCACCGCCTGCGCGACCTCGGGGGCGCCGACGTCGCCGTTGGCGATCACCGGAATCGATACCGCCCGCTTGACCGCGGCGATGGTGTCGTACTCGACCGCGCCCACGAACGCGCAGGCGCGGGTGCGGCCGTGCACGGTCAGCGCCTGGATGCCGGCGCTCTCGGCGATGCGCGCGATGGCGACCGCGTTGCGTGCGCCCGGATGCGGTCCGGTGCGGATCTTGAGCGTCACCGGCACGTCCACGGCACGCACCACCGCGGCGGCGATCGCCGCCACCAGCGGCTCGTTGGCGAGCAGGGCCGACCCGGCGGCGGCATTGCACACCTTCTTCGCGGGACAGCCCATGTTGATGTCGATGATCTGCGCGCCGCGTGCGACGTTGTAGCGCGCGGCCTCGGCCATCAGCGCCGGATCGGCACCTGCGATCTGCACCGCGACCGGGGCCGGCTCGCCGGCGTGGTCGGTGCGCAGCCGCGACTTGCCGGTGTCGAAGAGCCGCGGATTCGACGCCACCATCTCGGACACCGCGTAGCCGGCGCCGAGCCGCCTGCACAGCACACGGAACGGCCGGTCGGTGACGCCCGCCATGGGCGCGACGACAAGATTGTTCGGCAGGGAATACGGCCCGATGCGCATCTTTCGAACTTGTTGTCGGCGTTGGAAGGAATCGCGATCGCGAAACCGGGAGGAAATTATACCGGCTTTGCGCGCGTGTCACCGCGCGTGGGCGATGGATTTCGCGGCCCGACCGCTTTGCTCGCGCGCGGCGCGAGCGAACGCGCGTTCAGATGCCGAACATCATCGCGCGCGTGAACGCGCGCTTGGCCGGCGGCATCGCGTCGAGCAGCGCGAGTGCGATGCCACGCGGCCACGACACGAGCGCGCTGTCGTAGGCAAACGCCTGCGTAAGGCCGTGGGTGAAGGCAATGCCGGCGTAGCGATCGCCGCGGCGGCGCGCGGCGTAGCGATCGAGCATCGCGCGCTCGCCCAGCGCCTCGCGCGCACAGGTGTTGATCGCCTGCGCCAGCTCGAACGCGTCGCGCACGCCGAGGTTGAACCCTTGCCCCGCGATCGGGTGCAGCGATTGCGCCGCGTTGCCGATCAGCACGCAGCGCTGCCCCGTCGTCGGCCGTGCGACCTCCAGCGCAAGCGGAAACGTGCGCCGTTCCCGCACCGCCGTGAAGCCGGTCCGCCGCGTGCCGAAGTGCCGTGCGAGCTCTGCAAGGAACGCGCCATCGGACAATGCAAGCACCCGCTCCGCCTGCGCGGGCGCCATCGTCCACACGAGGCCGTAGTGATCCGCTTCAGGCAGGAGCGCCACCGGCCCGGTGGGCGTGAACCGCTCGTACGCCACTCCGGCATGCGGCGCCTCGGTGTCGACCTTGGCGATGAGCGCGACCTGTCCGTAGTCGCGCTTGTCGCGCTGCACGCCGGCCACCACGGTGCCGGCGCCGTCGGCGACGACCGCAAGGCGCGCGGCGAGCGGCTCGCGACCCTCCGCCAGCTCGATCGTCGCGCCGTCCGCGGTCGCGGTGACCGCCGCGACCGGCGAGCCGTACCGCAGCGACGTGCGCGTTCGTCCGAGTTCGTCGTCGAGCGCCTGGGTGAGCGCGCGATAGGAAACGACATACCCGAGCGCCGGAATGCCGTGCTCCTCCGCGGTGAGCGTGGTCACGCCGAAGCCGCCCGCCTGCGAGATGTCGATCGTGGTGATCGGCGTCACGGCCTGCGGTACGGCCGCGACGCGCGCGAAGAGGCCGAGGCGGTCGAAGACGAGGCGCGTGCCGTGCGAGATCGCGAGCGAGCGGTCGGCGCGCAGCGTCTCGTTCGCCGGACGCGCGTCGAGCGCGACGACGTCCAGGTCCGCGTCGGCGATCGCGAGCGCGAGGCAGCCGCCGACCGGCCCCGCGCCGACGATCACGATGTCATGCATCTATCTTTGACAAGCAGCCTCGACATCCGCCACGGTCTTCGGCGTGGCGGCGGTCAAGTTCTCGTGGCCGCCGGCGGTGACCAGCACGTCGTCCTCGATGCGCACGCCGATGTTCCAGAACGCTTCCGGCACGTTGTCCGCGGGACGGATGTAGGTGCCCGGCTCGACCGTGAGGACCATGCCCGGAGCGAGCTTCTGCGACGCGCCCTTGACCTGGTACAGCCCGGCGTCGTGCACGTCCATGCCCAGCCAATGCCCGGCGCGATGCATGTAGAACTGCTTGTAGCTGCCGCTTTCCAGCGCTTCGTCGAGCGTGCCCTTCAGAAGACCCAGGTCGAGGTAGCCCTGCGCGAGCACGCGCTCGGCGGCCTTGTGGTAGTCGTGGAACTCGGCGCCGGGCTTCACCGCGTCGAGGCAGGCAAGCTGCGAGGCGAGCACGAGCTCGTACACGTCTTTCTGCCGTCCCTCGAACCGGCCGCTCACCGGGAACGTGCGGGTGATGTCGGACGCGTAGCCCTGGTACTCGCAGCCGGCGTCGATCAGCAGGAGCTCGCCCGCGCTCATCTCGCGGTTGTTGTCGCGGTAGTGCAGCACGCAGGCGTTCGGCCCCGACGCGACGATCGACGGATAGGCGACCGCCTGCGCGCCCTGCTGCAGGAACTCGTGCACGAGCTCGGCCTCGACCTGGTACTCGAACCAGCCGGGCCGCGTGCGCGCCATCGCGCGCCGGTGCGCGCTGCTCGAGATCGCGCCGGCGCGGCGCATGAGGCTCGCCTCCTGCGCGTCTTTCACGAGCCGCATGGCGTCGAGCATGCCGCGCACGTCGACTACCTCGTCGGGCGCCGACACGCCGGTGCGCACGCGCGCGCGCACTTCGTTCAAGAGCTGGATGATGCGCCGGTCCCACGGCTCGAACAGGCCCAGCGGCGTGAACAGCGCGGGGCGGTCGGCGGCGAGGTCGGCGAGCTTGGCATCGAGCTCGGTGAGCGGATGCGCCTCGTCGAACCCGAAGATCTCGCGCGCGGCGTCGGGCCCGTAGCGAAAGCCGTCCCAGATCTCGCGCTCCTCGTTCTTCTCACGGCAGAACAGGATCTCGCGGTCGCCGTCGGCGTCGGCGACCAGCGCGAGCACGGCCTCCGGCTCCGGAAAGCCCGACAGGTAGTAGGAATAGCTGTCGGGCCGGTAAGGAAACAGGGAGTCGCGATTGCGCGGCACCTCGGGCGCGGTCGGGATGAGGGCGAGCCCGCCGCCGCTGTGCTCGCGCATGGATGCGAGCAGCGCGCGGCGCCGGTCGCGATGGGCCTTGTACGAATTCTTCATGGCGAATCGCCGATGCGGGTGGACCGGGCATTATAAGATGGCGCATGGTCGACCCGGGAACGACGTTGCGCGGAGCTGCGCTGCACGACGCGAAGCGCGAGCTGCGTGCCCGCATCGTCGTCGCGCGCGACGCGCTGGCGCCCACCCCGCACCACGCGGCTTCCGCCGCGATCGCGGCGCGCATAGCCGCACTCCCCAGCTTTCTCGCCGCGCGTTGCGTTCTGCTTACCGTTGCCTTCCGCAGCGAATGGGACACGCGGGCCTTGTTCGCGGCTGCCGTTGGGGGCAAGACGGTGGCGCTGCCGCGCGTGAATGCGCAGGACCGCATGCTCGAGCTCTTCGCGATAAGCGACCTCGATCGCGACACCGCGCCGGGCTACCGCGGAATTGCCGAGCCGCGCGCGGACCTGCCGCGCGTGACCCCCGATGCCGTCGAGTGGGTGCTGGTGCCCGGGGTCGCGTTCGACCTCGAGGGGCGCCGCCTGGGTTACGGCGGCGGGTACTACGACCGCCTGCTCGCCACGCTGCCGGAAAGCGCCGCCCGCGTCGCGGGCGCGCTCGACCTGCAGGTCGTGCCCGAGGTGCCGTCGGCGCGCCACGACCTCGTCATCGACACGCTGGCGACCGAGTCGCGTCTGCTGCACTTCGCGAGGTGAGCACGACGAGGACGGCGCTCGTCGCCCTCGCGGCCACGCTCGCGATTCAGATCTACACGTCGATCACGGCGACCGCGCCGGCGGTGCTGGCGTCGATGCTGGCGGGTGACTTTGGCATCGCACCGACCTGGATCGGCGTCTTCGCCGGTCTGATGTACGCGGGCGCGATGCTCGGCAGCTTGAGCGGCGGCGGGTTCGTCGCCCGCTACGGGGCGATCCGGGTGTCGCAGGCGTGCGTGCTGATCTGCGCGACCGGTATTGCCGTGATGGCGGTGATGCCGGCCGCGGCGGTCGCGGCGCTCATCGGCGCCGCGGTCGGGATGGGCATCGGCTACGGCCCGATCACCGTCGCGTCCTCCGAGTTGCTGGCGCGCACCACGCCGCAGGATCGGATGGCGCTCGTCTTTTCGATCAAGCAAACGGGCGTGCCGGCAGGGGCGGCGATCGCAGGCGCGCTGTTGCCGGTGGCGGCGCTGGCAATCGGCTGGCGCGTCGCGTTCATCGGCGTTGCGGTGCTCGGACTGCTCGTGACCGTCGCGGCGCAGCCGAGTCGGCGTGCCCTCGACCTGCGCAACCCGGACCGCAAGCCGTTCTCGCTGTCCGCGATCTTCGCACCCATCCGAACCATCCTCGGCACGCCCTCGCTGCTCGAGCTCGCGTTGTGCGGGTTCGGGTTCGCGGCCGTCCAGGTGTGCCTGTCGAGCTTCCTGGTGGTGTATCTGACCGAGTCGCTACAGTGGTCGCTGGTCGCCGCTGGGTTAGCGCTTACTTTCACGACTTTCGCGGCAGTGCCTGGTCGGATCATCTGGGGCGCGATCGCCGACCGCACTCGTTCGGCGGTCCTGGTACTCGCCGGCATCGGGATCGTCGCCGCCATGTGCGGCTTCGCGCTGGCCTTGGCGCGCCCCGCCTGGCCGACGGCGGTGGTGCTCCTGGTCTGCGCGCTGTACGGCTTTTCGGCGGTGGGCTGGAACGGCGTGCAACTGTCCGAAGTGGCCCGGCGGGCCCCCGCCGGGATGACTGCGGCGATCACCGGCGCCTCGAGCTTCATCATGTTCGGCGGCGTCATGCTCGGTCCGGTCGCCTTCGCTGCCTTGGTGGGGGTCGCCGGCTTTGGTACCGGCTTCGTCGCGTGCGCCGTGGTGAGCGGCGTGACCGCGGCCGGGCTGCTGATGCGCGCTCGCGGGTAATTATGGAAATAGATTCCGCTGGATGGTAATGTGCCCAACACGCGAGCCGAAGCCTAGAATCGAATGAGCACCGAAGGGCCGCCCCGAGGTGCTCGCCCCTTGGGGGGAAGCGGCGCACAGCGCCGCCTCGGGGGGATTTGCAGCGCAAGGCCAGGAGGAGACCTCATGGACGCGCAACGACACGATCCCGATCCGCAGGAGACCCGGGAATGGCTCGATGCGCTCGGCGGCGTGCTGGCGGCCGAGGGCGCGGACCGGGCGCACTGGCTGATCGAGCAGCTCATCGACAAAGCGCGCCAGTCGGGCGCGTGGCTGCCGTTTTCCGCGAACACGGCATACATCAACACCATCCCGACGGAAGCGCAGGTGCGCATTCCCGGCGACCAGGCGATCGAGCACCGGATCCGCTCGGTCGTGCGCTGGAACGCGATAGCGATGGTGCTGCGCGCGAACAAGCACACCAACGTCGGCGGCCACCTCGCGAGCTTCGCGTCCGCGGCGACGTTGTACGACGTGGGCTTCAATCACTTCTGGCACGGACCCTCGGAGCAACAGGCCGGCGACCTCGTGTTCTTCCAGGGCCACTCCGCCCCCGGCGTGTACGCGCGCGCGTTCATGCTCGGACGCTTGACGGAAGAGCAGCTCGACAACTACCGGCAGGAAGTCGACGGCCGCGGCATTTCCTCCTACCCGCATCCGTGGCTGATGCCGGACTTCTGGCAGTTCCCGACGGTGTCGATGGGCCTCGGGCCCTTGATGGCGATCTACCAGGCGCGGTTCATGAAGTACCTGCAGGACCGCGGTCTCGCCGTCACCGAAGGGCGCAAGGTGTGGGCGTTCATGGGCGATGGCGAGATGGACGAGCCCGAGTCGATGGGCGCCATCGGCATGGCGTCGCGCGAGAACCTCGACAACCTGATCTTCGTCGTCAACTGCAACCTGCAGCGCCTCGACGGGCCGGTGCGCGGCAACGGCAAGATCATTCAGGAGCTCGAAAGCGACTTCCGCGGCGCCGGCTGGAACGTGATCAAGGTGATCTGGGGCACGCACTGGGACGCGCTCTTCGCCCGCGACAAGAAGGGCATCCTGATGAAGCGGATGATGGAGTGCGTCGATGGCGAGTACCAGACTTTCAAGAGCAAGAACGGCGCGTACGTGCGCGAGTATTTCTTCAACTCGCCGGAGTTGAAGTCGCTGGTCGCCGACTGGTCCGACGACGAGATCTGGCATCTCAACCGCGGCGGCCACGACCCGCACAAGATCTACCCCGCGTTCCATGCGGCCGTGAACCACAAGGGCCAGCCGACGGTGATCCTCGCCAAGACGATCAAGGGCTACGGCATGGGCACGTCGGGCGAGGCCCAGAACATCACGCACCAGCAGAAGAAGATGTCGCACGACTCGCTGCGCCGGTTCCGCGACCGCTTCGAGATCCCGGTGCCCGACGAAAAGCTCGACGAGATTCCCTACGTGACGTTCCCGGAGGGCTCGCCCGAGCTTACGTACATGCGGGAGCGGCGGATGGAGTTGGGCGGCTACAACCCGCAGCGGCGGCGCAAGTCGCAGCCGCTCGCGGTGCCGGAGCTGGCCGCGTTCGAGCGGTTCTTGAAGAGCACCGAAGAGCGCGAGATCTCGACCACGATGGCGTTCGTGCAGATCCTGTCCACCCTCGTGCGCGACAAGCACATCGGCAAGCACGTGGTGCCCATCGTGCCGGACGAATCGCGCACGTTCGGCATGGAAGGCATGTTCCGCCAGCTCGGCATCTGGAACCAGCAGGGCCAGCTGTACACGCCGCAGGACCACGACCAGCTCATGTTCTACAAGGAGGACAAGCACGGCCAGATCCTGCAGGAGGGCATCAACGAGGCCGGGGGGATGTGCGACTGGATGGCGGCCGCCACGTCGTACTCCACCCACGACGTGCCGATGATCCCCTTCTACATCTTCTACTCGATGTTCGGCTTTCAGCGCGTGGGCGACCTCGCGTGGGCGGCCGGCGACATGCGCGCGCGCGGCTTCCTGTTAGGCGGCACCGCCGGGCGCACGACGCTCAACGGCGAAGGACTGCAGCACGAGGACGGGCACTCGCATCTCATTTCGGCGACGGTGCCTAACTGCTTGTCCTACGACCCGACGTTCGGCTACGAGCTCGCGGTGATCATCCAGGACGGGCTGCGCCGCATGCTGGTCCTGCAGGAGGACGTGTACTACTACATCACCGTGATGAACGAGAACTATCACCACCCCGCGATGCCGGAAGGTGCGGCGCCGGACATCCTGAAAGGGATGTACAGGTTGAGCGCGCAACAGCACGGCAGCGGTCCGCGCGTGCAGCTCCTGGGTTCGGGCACGATCCTGCGCCAGGTGATGGCCGCCGCGGAGCTCCTGCACGCCGATTGGGGCGTGACCGCCGATGTGTGGAGCTGCCCGTCGTTCACCGGGCTCGCGCGCGACGGTAACGAGGTCGCGCGCTGGAACATGCTGCACCCGGAAGCCCCTCCGCGCGTGTCGCACGTCGAGGCCTGCCTTACGGGCACGCAAGGGCCGGTGATCGCCGCCACCGACTACATGCGTCTTTTCGCCGAGCAGATCCGGCAGCTGGTGACGAGCGCCGCCGGGCCGCCCCACCACCGCCGCTACGTCGTGCTCGGCACCGACGGCTTCGGCCGCTCGGACACGCGGGCGAAGCTGCGTTACTTCTTCGAGGTCAACGCGCAGTACGTCACGGTAGCCGCGTTGAAGGCGCTGGCGGACGACGGCGCCATCGCGAAGTCGAAGGTGACCGAGGCGATCGCGAAGTACGGCCTCGATCCGGCCAAGCCCGCGCCGTGGACGGTGTGATGCCGTGAACGAGTGAATAGGTGAACGAGCAAATAGGTGAACGAGTGAAGACCCCACGCGCAAATGCCTCCGGCGTGCGAGCTGGCCACCTTTGCCTGGGGCACTTCACCCGTTCACTCGTTCACCTATTCACCGATCGAAGACTATGAGTCTCATCGAAGTCACCGTTCCGGACATCGGGGACTTCACGAACGTGCCGGTGATCGAGGTGCTGGTCAAGGCCGGCGACAGCGTCGAGGCCGAGGACGCGCTGGTCACGCTCGAGTCCGACAAGGCGACGATGGACGTGCCGTCGCCGGCGGCCGGTGTGGTGAAGGAGGTCGCGGTCAGGGCCGGCGACAGGGTGAGCGAAGGCTCGCTGGTGCTGGTACTCGAGGCCTCGGCGCCTGCCGCTGCACCCTCACCCCAGCCCTCTCCCGCAAGCGGGAGAGGGGGCACGCCGGCGGCAGCGCAGCCGTCCTCCCCTCTCCCGCTTGCGGGAGAGGGGCCGGGGGTGAGGGACGCAAGCATCGCTCACGCCTCGCCGGCGGCGGCGCAGCCGGCCTCCCCTCTCCCGCTTGCGGGAGAGGGGCCGGGGGTGAGGGACGCAAGCACCGCCCACCCCTCGCCGGCGGCGGCGCAGCCGTCCTCCCCTCTCCCGCTTGCGGGAGAGGGGCCGGGGGTGAGGGACGCAAGCACTGCTCACGCCTCGCCCTCGGTGCGCAAGTTCGCGCGCGAGCTGGGAGTGGACATCGCCAGGATCGCGGGCAGCGGACCGAAGAGCCGCATTCTGTACGAGGACGTGCAGGCGTTCGTTAAAGGCGTGATGCGCGGCGCACCCGCGGCGGCCAACCTCGCGCGCAACGGGGCGATGACTCCGTGCGCCACCCAGTTCGACGAGGCGGACATCACCGGCCTCGAAGCGCTGCGTGTTGCGCTCGACAAGGAGTACGAGAAGGCGGGGGTCAGGGTCACGATGCTCGCGTTCCTCATCAAGGTCTGCGTGCACGCGCTTCAGAGGTTCCCTGACTTCAACGCCTCGCTCGATGGCGACGGCCCCGTGCGCAAGCGCTACTTCCACATCGGCTTCGCCATCGACACGCCGAACGGCCCCGTCGTGCCGGTGCTGAAGGACGCCGACCAGAAGGGCGTGCTCGCCATCGCGAAGGAAACAGGCGAGCTTGCCGCCCAGGCACGCGAAGGCAAGCTCGCGCCGTCCGACATGCAAGGCGGATGCTTCTCGATCAGCTCGCTCGGCGGCATCGGCGGGACCGCGTTCACGCCGATCGTCAACGCGCCCGAGGTGGCGACCCTCGGCGTATCGAAGAGCGCGACCAAGCCGGTGTGGGACGGCGGACAGTTCGTGCCAAGGCTCATGCTGCCGCTGTCGCTGTCCTACGATCACCGCGTGATCGACAGCGCCGCGGCGGCGCGCTTCACCGCGCACGTCGCGGCGCTGCTCGCGGACCTCCGGCGCGCGGTGGTCTGACGGCGCGTCGTACGGAGCGGCATCAACCCTACGTGCAATTTCGTCCGGCGCTCCCGACCGGTCAAAGGATCGCGGGCAGCTCGAGCCCGTGCTCGCGGGCGCAGTCGATGGCAACCTGATAACCCGCGTCGGCGTGGCGCATCACACCCGTGGCTGGGTCGTTCCACAGCACGCGCGCGAGGCGCGCGTCGGCATCTTCTGTGCCGTCGCAGCAGATCACCATCCCCGCATGCTGCGAGAAGCCCATGCCCACACCGCCACCGTGATGCAGTGACACCCACGTCGCGCCCGAAGCGGTATTGAGCAACGCGTTGAGAAGGGGCCAGTCGGAGACGGCGTCCGAGCCGTCGCGCATCGCCTCGGTCTCGCGATTGGGCGAAGCGACCGACCCGGAGTCGAGGTGGTCGCGTCCGATCACGATCGGCGCCTTGAGCTCGCCGCTGCGCACCATGGCGTTGAAGGCGAGGCCCAGCTTGTGGCGCTGGCCGAGGCCGACCCAGCAGATGCGCGCCGGCAGGCCCTGGAAGCTGATGCGCTCGCGCGCCATGTCCAGCCAGTGGTGCAGGTGGGGATCGTCGATCAGCTCCTTCACCTTGGCGTCGGTCCTGTAGATGTCTTCCGGGTCGCCGGAGAGCGCCACCCAGCGGAAGGGTCCGACGCCACGGCAGAACAACGGCCGGATGCAGGCCGGCACGAAGCCCGGGAAGGCGAAGGCGTTCTGCAGGCCCTCCTCGAGCGCCACCTGGCGGATGTTGTTGCCGTAGTCGAGCGTCGGGATGCCGCGATTGCAGAAGTCCACCATCGCGGCCACGTGCAGCTTGATCGACGCGCGTGCCGCCGTCTCCACGGCCTTGG
>JADLEZ010000266.1 GCA_020845855.1 Burkholderiales bacterium | reverse complement strand
CCCTCTCCCCGCGGCGACCTCCGGAACCGGCGAGGCAACGCGGCACGCTAGCGTTGTCGGTCGCCCTCGGTCGCTCGGCGACGCGCCCTTCGGGCCTTTGCTCGCTTCGCTCGCCGCCTCGCTTACTCGCGGGGAGAGGGTGCCCGACAGGGCGGGTGAGGGGTGTCACGCGAGGCAGCAGTTTCATCCTAGCCCGAAATGGCGAACCCGCCGTCGACGACGAGGGTGTGGCCGTTGATCATCGAGGCCTCGGGCAGGCACAGGAGGTACACCGCGTTGGCGACGTCCTCCGGCGTGAGCACCGGTCCGGCCGGCGCGCGCCGCGCGAAGCTGGCGAGGAGCTCCTCGCGATTGGGAAAGTAGGCGAGCGCATCGGTGTCGACCACGCCCGCGCTCACCACGTTGACCCGCACACCCCGCGGCCCCAGTTCCTGCGCGAGCGCGCGCGCCAGCGCCTCCAGCGCCGCCTTGGAGGCGCCGATGAAGCCGTAGCCCGGCATCGCGCGCTGCGCGCCCAGGCTCGACATCGCGATGATGCGCGCGTCCGGGCCGAGCATCGGCAGCGCCCGCTGGGTCAGCAGATTGAGCGCGAGCGCGTTCGTCTCGAGACACCAGCGCCAGTGCTTGAGCGTCATGTCGACGGTCGGCTTCAGCACGCCGCTGGCGGCGTTGGACACAATGATGTCGAGGCGCTCGAAGTGCTTGCGCAACTCCGCGAACATCTCGTCCACGCTGTCCGGCAGGCCCACGCTGCCCTGGATCGCGACCGCCCGCCGGCCATGCGCCCGCACCTCCGCGCACAACGACTCCGCGGCTTCGGCGCTGTTGTAGTAGTTGACCGCGACGTCGCAGCCGCTGGCGGCGAGCTTGCGCGCGGTCGCGCGCCCGATGCCGCGCGCTGCGCCCGTGACGAGCGCCACCTTTCCCGCCAACGCTGCCGCCATCTCTTAGGAATCCGAATGCACCTGGGCCGGGAGCCGCAGGCAAAGCCGGTATTCTAACTTCCCGCGACCGCGTGCCCGGCGCGCCGCGCACGGATCCAGCGCTGCGCCTCGATCACCCAGTACTTCTTGACCGACCACCAGACGTCGGCCACCCACAGGAGGTTGTCCTCGCTGTCGGGGGGCGGCGGCACCTTGGTGCCCGGCGTGTAGGCCTCGACCCACGCGAGCATCGCCTTGTTTTGCGGAACGTCGGCGGAAACCGTGGCGGCGACGTGGCTGATGCCGGCTGGCAGGGTAACGTTGCGCACTTGCGCGCGGCCATGGTTCGCGAACGTGCGCGACGCGTCCCCCGGCACCGTCCACGCCCAGAAGTCGACATCGATGGAGTAGCCGGTGAACGCCTCCACCGTGTCGGGAATCGTGCGCAGCCTGCCGAGCAAGCTCCACTGGTTGGGCAGCAGGAACGCGGCTCCCCCGGCGCCGATCGCCGACACGTACACGAGGCGCAGGCCAACCACCGGCTGCTTGCGTCCGGTGAGCGGATCGATGATCGCGCTGCGGTCTTCCGGGAAGTCGGTGAGCGGGTTCCACACCGGCACCACGGGCGAGTACTTGCCGGCCAGCACGTACAGCACCTTGACCGCCTGCATCCCCCCCTGGCTGTGGCCGATCAGCATCGGCGGCATGCCGTCCTTTTCGTAGTACCACGCGGCAATGCCGGCGAGCCGCTCCGCATCCTCGTAGGGGCTGTGCGACCAGCTCCCGTCATATGGATCGCGGATCTGCGCCTCCGGATAGCCCATCTCGACCAGGAAGCGCCCGAACGACGTCATCGACAGGTGCACGGGATAGATGCCGCCGTGCAGCAGCATGATGCGCGGTGCCGGACCCTTGGCGAGCACGTCGCGCACGTCGGCCTCGCTCACCCGCTCGGGGTCGAGCGCCAGGATGCGGTCCTCGAGCGCGCGGTCGACGACGGGCGCGGGGGGCAGCGTGGCCGGCTCATAGCGCAAGGGCCGCGCGCAGCCTGCCGCGACGAGGCACGCCGCGAGCATGATCACGATCGCCCTCAGTTGGACTGCCCTCCGGGCGGAGCCGCAGGGGGCCGATCCGCCCTCGAGGCGGCTCGGCGGGCTCATGCCGCGAGCCTGCGCGCGCAGCTGGTGAGGCACTCGGTGATGCGGTCGATGTCCTCGCGCCTGAACGCGCTCGTGCGGTACGACACGCCGACGTGCAGGCATTCGCCGACCGACGCGGGCGTCATCACCAGCGGCGCGAACGGGCCGGTCGAGCCGGCGCGCAGGTAGTGGAGCACCGGCGCGTCGCCCGGACCCTCGTCCCAGATCGACTCGACGTTGAGCGTGGTCATGCCGGCCCAGACCGGGTAGTTCTTGGCGTACATCTGCTTGTGCTGCTCGGGCGTCATGAACCGCCACGCGAGGCCGCCGCAGGCGAGCAGGTACAGCGTCTGCAGGTACAGCTTGCGCCTCTTCACCCGCCGCGTCTGCGCGTGCACGTCGCGCGCGATGGCCTCGAGCGTCGCCCCGGGCGGCACCGGATGCGAGACGAGGAAGGAGCTTAGGAACTGCCCGAACGCCTGCTCGGTGCCGGGTGCGACCTCCTGGCGGATGTTGATCACCGACGCGATGGCAATCTCCTTGCGCCGCTTCGCGGTGAGGCGTTCCTTCACCTCGGGCGACAGCGAACAGAGCAGCATCGCGAGCAGGAGATCGTTGAGGGTGACGCCCCACTGCCTGGCCGTGCGCACCACGGCCGCGTACAGCTCGCGCGGCAGCTCGACCGAGGTGAACGCGTTGTACTTGCTCTCGCCGTGCGGATAGCGCGGGCGAAACGCGCGCCGCGCCCGCAGCAGCATCCCCGGCAGCAGGTACTGGCCCAAGTAGAACGGGATCGCATTCTTCGCGAAGAGCCGGGCGTAACTCGGCGGATACAGCGTGGGCGGCGTGCACGGCGCGGGCAGGGTGCCCGCGTAGCGCGCGGCGATGCCCTTCAGGAGCGCGACCATCGAGTCGCCGCCGGCGATGAAGTGGTCGTAGGCTACGCCGAGATGGAACGACCCGCCGTTGGCCACGGCGAAAAACCGCAGCGGCTGGAAGGGACTCTCGCCGCCGAAGGGCTCGTTCAGCTGGCGCTCCATCTCCTGCTCGAGCACCGGCAAGGCGTTGCCGTGGGCGACGAGCACCGGCAGCGGGAAATGCGCGGGTGCGCCTGCGTACTCGAAGCGGCGCGCCTTCTCGTCGAGCACGAGCGCGCCTAGCCCAAGCTCGGCGAGGTGCCCGTCGATGGCGCCCGACAGGCGCGCCTCGTCGAACGGTCCGGGCAGTTCGGCCACGTGCACGGCGTTGTACGGGTACGACGCGCGCCAGCGCAGCATGGCGGCCTGGAAGAGGTTGAGACGCCCTCTCATTGCCTTTCCGCCGTCGGTCCCGCGGCGGTTCCTGCCCGCAGCCGGCGCTGCCCTTCCAGGCACCAATGCCGGCGAATGGAGTACCACAGGTCGGCCGCGAGCTCGAGGTTGCGGGTGTCCGCGTCGGCCGGCGGCGCGGTGTTCGTCTCGCCCGGGCGATACGCCACGATCCATGCGCGGGTGGCGTGCTGTGCCGGCAGGTGCTCGGTGATCGGCGCGCCGATGTGACTGTAGGTTGCGGGCAGGAGCACGTTGCGCACGCGGCTCGTCCCGGTCGCGACGTAGGGATCGGGGTTGCCGAAGTTGCCGGCGATGGGGTCCCAGGCGATCGCGAAGCCGGTGAACTCGAGCGCCACGTCCGGCACCTTGCGCAGCTTCGGGATCATGGTCCATTGCCCGAGCAGCACGCGCGGCAGCTTGCCGGTGGCGATCGCCGCGGCGAACGCGACCTCCACCCCGAGCACCGGGCGCTCCTCGTGCGAGTACGGGTCGCGGATGGTCGTGCGCGCAAGCGGCGTGCGCGTGGTGGGATCGAACACCGCGAGCTCGTCGTGGAACCCACCCGCGAGCTCGTGCAGCGTGCGCATCACCATCATCCCGCCCTGGCTGTGGCCCACCAGCATCGGCCGCAGGCCGTCGCGCTCGTAGTGCCACGCCAGCGCCCCGGCGAGCGCCGTGCTGTCGGCGAAGCTCGACGCCGTGAGGCTGCCGTCGTACGGGTCGCGCAGCGACGCCTCGGGATAGCCCATGCCGATCAGGAACTCGGCAAACGGCTCCATCGTCACGATCGGCACGCTACCGTGGAGGTTCACGATGCGGGGCGCCGGCATGCCCTGCATGCGCTCGCGCGCATCCACGCCGGCAAGCCGCTCGCAGTCGAGCGAGAGCAGCGCCGCCCTGTCCGGGGCCGGCTGCGGCGCGTGGCCACCCGCCGCGAACGCGGCAGGAACGACGGCGGCAAAGATGAAGGCGGTAGCGAGCGCGCGGACGACGCGGAAGGGGCGCGGCACGTGAGTGTTGATCGGAACGCCGGGTAGCCGTGATTATCGCAGGTGGCGCCCGCGCGCCGGGACTAGTTTAGAAACGAGGCAGGAACCGTCCGGTGCGGGCCGCATAGCTTTCGTACGCGCTCCCGTACGTCGCGAGCAGGTGGCGCTCCTCGTTGCGCGCCTTGACCGCCATGAGCGCGATATGGGCCAGGCCGACGACGAGCATGGCCGGCGTCGGCAACGCCACCATGGTCGAGATCATGAGCAGGATCGAGAACGCGTAGATCGGGTGGCGGATGCGCGAAAACGGGCCGTCGGTGATCAGCACCTGCCCGGGCTCGTGGGTGACCGCCATGCGCCAGTTGTTGCCCATGCGGGTCCAGCACTTGATGGTACCAGCGAGGCATGCCAGCGCAACCACGGCCGCGGCCCAACGCAGCGCGGCATACGGCGCGTCGTCCACGAGCGCCGGCAGGCTCGGCAGCGGCCCCGCGCGCTGGAGCGCGAGCCACGGCAACGCGATCCACGCGAGGACCAGCGGCACCCACACCAGCGCCATGAACCGTTCCAGGCCTTGCACCGGGACGACCTGCGCGGCGCGCTGCTCGTGCCGCCGGGCGTGCCGGCGGACCCGGACGATCATCGCCCCGGCCCCGAGCCAGTAGGCAGTGACCGTCGCGGCCACGAGGGTGCCAGGTACGTCCATGCTCGAATTGTACGGGCGGCCGATGGCCAGTGCGGCGCACCCGATCGCAGGGCTGCGCCCGCGGCTGGCGGCGCAGTAGAATCGCGCATGCCCGCCCTCACGACCGGTGGCCGTCCCTTGTCCGCGGTGGACCCCGAGCCCCTTCCGCGCATGGGTGTGGAGGAGAGCCGCGCGCTGCTGCGCGCGTGCTTCGCCCAGTACCGGCTGAAGCTCATCGAGCTCATCAAGGCGTCGTTCGAGCAGATGGGCGATCTCTTCGAGACGCACAGCGCGATCCCCGACGGCGAGATCGAGCAGTTCCGGATGAAGCGCAGCGAGTGGCTGGAGCGCTTCGACAAGACGTTGTGCGATCTGTTCGAGAAGCGCGTGGTCGACGGCGCGCGGCGCAAGGGCCGGCGGCCGGACGCCGACGCTTCGCTCGCCACGCTGCGGGTCTTGACCGCGTTCGATCACGACCGCCAGACCGCGCTCAAGGACGCGACGCGCTTCCTCGACCGCTTCACCCAGCGCGAGATCGCAGCACTCGACCTGCGCGTCGAGGCGCTCCTCGGCGATCCCGGCCCGCGCGACATCGACAACCCGTTCTCGGTGGCCTACATCCTGGATGCCGTCGGCTCGTCGGCCCGCGCCGTCTACCCGAACCCGCGGGTCTGGCGGCCGTTCATGGAGCGCGTGCTGTCCGACCTCACACCCGAGATCAACAAGCTCTACATCTCGCTCAACCGCTTCCTCGCGGATCGCGGCGTCCTGCCCGAGATCAAGGCGGCGCTGCGCGCGCGCAGCGAGTTCCGGCCGTACGACGACCGCGAGCTCCTGCCCACGTTCAGCAAGATGATGCACGACGCGCTGCCCGACGTGCCGCGCGACATCGAGGTCCCGGACAACCTCGCCGACCCCAACGCGCCGCCCGCGCTCGTCTTCGCGGAGAGAAACGTCGTCCACCTGCGACCCGGGGAGCCCGATCCCCACGAGATGTCGGCGGCCAAGATCCTCGCCGGCCTCGCCGCGCTCGCGACCGCGGCGCCGGGTTCCGCGGGCGCCGGCGGCCCCATGGTCATCGGAGGCGCGCCGGTGGTGGTCGGGTTGCCGGGTGCAGCCGCGCCGCCCGCCGACCCCTCGGGCTTCCCATCGCTCGATCCGTTGATGGCGCTCGGCACGTCCACACCGCTGTTCGCCACCCTGGCCCACTGGCAGCGCCTCGACCTGCCCACCGCGATCGCGCAGGCGGCGCCCAAGACCACGCCCGGCTCCAGCGAAGGGACGGTGGTGCCGCTCAACCTCATTCCGCACATCCGCGCGGCGATCGAGGGCCAGATCGGCAACGACACGGATCGCATCACGATGGACGTGATCGCGCTCCTGTTCGATTACATCTTCCGCGACCGCTCGATCCCCGATGCGATGCGCAGTCTCTTCGGCAGGCTGCAGGTGCCGATCGTGAAGGCCGCGGTGCTCGACCGCACGTTCTTCTCCGACCGGAAGCACTCCGCGCGCCAGCTCCTCGACAACCTCGCCGAGGCCGCGGTCGGCGCGACCCACGATGCCGCGTACCAGGATGCATTCGCCGCGCTCGCGACCGAGATCGTGGAAAGCATCTGCCGCGACTTCGAGATCGACGTCGCGGTGTTCCGCACCGCCAGCGCCAGACTCGCGGCGTTCATCGAGGCCGAGCGGCAGAAGGTCAGCAGCGCCACCACCGAGGACGTCGCCGCGGCGCTCGTCGCGGAGCAGGGCGAGGCCGACCGCTCGCACGTGCGCGCGTTCCTGCGCGACCGCCTGGCCGGGCTCGACGTGCCGTTCGAGGTGCGCGGCTTCATCGAAACCACGTGGGCGGACCACATGGCGCAACTGCGACGCCAGCACGGCGATCAGAGCGAGGAGTGGAACAAGGCGGTGGCCACGCTGGACGATCTTTTGTGGAGCATCGTGGCCAAGGAGCGCACCGGGCAGAAGGCGCGCCTGACCAAGATGATCCCGAGCCTGATCGGCGCGCTGCGCAAGGGCTGCACGGCGCTCGGCGTGCCGCCCGAGCGCGGGCGCCTTTTCTTCGAGTCGCTCTACCAGCTCCACATCGCCGCGATCAAGTCGGTGACCAGCGCGGCACCCGCTCCCGGCGCGCCGGCGAAGCCGCGCGAGCAACCGCCGATCCCGGCGACCAACGTCTACGACTACGTGAGCGAGATGGCGGTCGGTACCTGGCTCGCGTTCGCCAAGGAAGGCAACACCGTCAACGCGCGCCTCACCTGGGTGAGCCCACTGCGCACCAAGTACCTGTTCACCAGCCGCTCGCGCGCCCGCGCGTTCGTCTACACGCCGGAGGAGCTCGCCTACGAGATCGGCGCCGGCGAGGTCACGCTGGTGGTCGAGCCGGTGCCGCTGTTCGACCGCGCGGTGAGCGCCGCGCTCAACACGCTCGGGGCGCGCCAGCCGGCGCCGGCGGCCGCGGCCCCCGCCTGACGCGCGATCTCACGCGCGTGCGCGGTACGTCTTCCGCGGGCTCGCCGCCCGCGCTTCGTGCGAAAATCGCCGTTCTCTCTCGACGCTCCTCCGCGCTTTCACCGATGCCTCCTTCTCCCTCACGCAAGCCCTTCGCCGTGCGCCGCTCGGACATCCATGGCCGCGGCGTTTTCGCCACCGACGTCATCTCCCGCGGGGAGCGCATCGTCGAGTACACGGGTCGCCGCTCCACGTGGGACGAGGCGATGGCGCGCCCGGACAGCGACCCCGACGACGCCGCGCACACGTTCCTGTTCGAGCTCGACGACGGCCGCGTGATCGACGCCCGCATCCGCGGCAACTCGGCCCGTTGGATCAACCACTCCTGCACTCCCAACTGCAGCACGTTCGAGGAGGACGGGCGCGTCTACATCAAGGCCCGGCGCCGGATCTTCCCCGGCGAGGAGCTCTCCTACGACTACAAGCTGCTGGTCGAGGGTCCGCTCACGCGCAAGGAAAAGGCCGCGTACGCGTGCCGCTGCGGCACGGCGAAGTGCCGCGGCTCGCTCCTGGATCCCGCGCACAAGAACGGCAAGCTCAACGGCAAGTGAGCCGTCCGCGGTGCCATAGGTCCGCGTTATCGCGATCATAATCATCGCGCGGTCCAGCCTCACGCCGCAGCACGCGGCAGGTGCTGCGCTGGCGGCCGCGTAGCGGTCGAAAGCGGCCTTTGGTTCGGCTGCGCCGGCATGACGCATGGCCGCCGGTACAATCCGCGGCCATGCGCTCGTTCATTCTTTCGTTGCTGTTCGCAGCCGCCGCCGCGAGCGCGCAGACCCCGCCGCCGGCCGCGTTGCTACCGGATCCGGGCGCCCTGCCCCGGGGGTCCGCCGACACGCGCTTGCCCGGCCCCGACCCGCGGCAATGCGGCGACACCCGGTGGTCCGCGCTGTGCGCGCAAGGCCGCTGGGCGCACTTCTCGCGCATCGACTTCAACGTCGCGGCGCCGCAGTTCACCGCGCACTACACGATCGAGCAGGCCGCCAACGGCGAGCAGCACACGACCTACCGCGAACAGTTCGGTAAGGCGGGCCGTCGCGGCGAGGTGGTGGTGTTCGGCGTCGAGGGCCTCGCCTACCGCTCGCCGGACAAGTTCCCGGAGGCAGGCAGCATCATCGACTACACCGTGTCGTCGCCGCTCATGATGGCGCAGCTCGCGGCGCTGCTGCTCGACCAGGGTGCGCTCGTGGCGCCGGCGGAAATCGGCAGACCCGAGAATATCCGCGCGGAAAACGCCACGCAGTACATTCGTACGGCCGCGCCGCGCATGACCGCGCTGTACGGCCCGCCGTGGTCGATGACGGGCACCGTGCGTCCGGCCGGCCCCGGCCAGGTCGCGTTTTCGCTGCGCCTGCGCTATCGGCCGGTCGACGGCCGCGGCGTCGTGATCGCGGGCACGACGCAGACGGTGGCCCTCGAGGGAACCGCTTCCTATGCGCCGCGGCGGGCCACGCTGCCCGACAGCTTCGACCTCGTCGGGTGGAAGGTCCAGCGCGGCGAGACCCCCGTGGGAGAAGCCAAGTCCCTCGCTGACGCGCGAAAAAGCGCCGGAATGTAGCGGCGCGCATGGGCCAAGCGCGCGCAGGAGCGCCGCGCGAGTTGTGCCACAATCGCGTCCCTTCGCAACCCTCGCGTACCGCCCATGGCTCGCAAACGCAGCGAACACAGTGCCGGCACCGTCGTCGTCGTCGAACACCGCTCGCGCATCCTCGCGGGTAATGCCCTCGGCGATCCCTGCGTGCGCAAGCTCGCGCTCTGGCTGCCGCCGGGCTACCACGAGGGGGTCGTGCGCGGCAAGACGAGCGGCCGCGGCCGCCGCTATCCGGTGCTCTTCGACCTCGTGGGCTTTACCGGCTCGGGTCTCACGCACGTGAACTGGCGGCCGTTCGACGAGAACGTCCCCGAGCGTGCCGCGCGCCTCGTCGGCGAGCGGCGCATGGGGCCGTGCATCCTCGTGTTCCCCGACTGCTTCACGTCGCTCGGCGGCAACCAGTACGTCAATTCATCCGCCATCGGCCGCTACGCCGACTATCTCACCCGCGAGCTGGTGCCCTTCGTCGACCGCGAGTTCCGCACGCTCGCCGCGCGCGAGCACCGCGGCTGCTTCGGCAAGTCGTCCGGTGGCTACGGCGCGCTCGTCCACGGCATGCGCCACCCCGACGTCTGGGGCGCCATCGGCTGCCACTCCGGCGACGCCTACTTCGACTTCTGCTACCGCATCGACTGGCCGCGCACGCTCGACGAGCTCGCGCGCTACCGGCGCCCGCCACGCCGTGCCGGCCGCCAGAACCTGCGTCCGCAAGCGCGCAGGAGGCCGTCTGCCGGGTTCGACGACGGGCGCGCGCGGCGTTTCCTGGAAGCGATGTGGCGAAAGGACAAGCTCAGCGACGGCGAGGCGCACGCGCTCATGGAGCTCGCCATGGCGGCGACGTACGATCCCGACCCCGGGGCGCCGCTCGGCTTTCGCCTGCCGTTCGACCTCGACAGCGGCGAGTTGATCCCGCAACGCTGGGCGAAATGGCTCGAGCACGATCCCATCCACCTCGTGGGCCGCTACGCGCGCAACCTGCGCAAGCTGCGCGGCGTCTACCTCGACTGCGGCTGGCGCGATCAGTACTTCCTGCACTACGGCGCGCGCATCCTGTCGCGCGCGATGACCCGGCACCGGGTGGCGCACGTGTACGAGGAATTCGACGACACCCACTCGTCGATCGACTATCGCATGGACCGCAGCCTGCCCTACCTGTACCGCTGCCTGAAGCCGTGAACGCGCGGGCCGTGGCGCCGGCCATCGCGCAATCGAAGTAGAATCAACGGCACCGCGGCACTTCCGGAGGAGGCAGCCAATGCGTTGGGGCGACATGCGGCCGAGCGACAACGTCGAGGATCGCTCGGGAGCGCCCTCGGGCGGCGGCTTCCCGCTGGGCGGCGGCGGGATGCGCCTGGGGGGCGGCGCGATCATCCTGATCGTGATCGTGAGCCTCGTCTTCGGGGTCAATCCGTTGCAATTCCTGGGCATGATGGAGGGCGGCGGTCCGGTCCAGGCTCCCGTCCCGCAGCAAGCGCAGCCGTCGCCGCGCACGCCGGCAAGCCAGCCGGACCCGAGCAAGGATTTCGTACGCCGGACCGTCGGCGACACCGAGGACGTGTGGACCGCGCTGTTCCGGCAGATGGGCTCGCGCTACGAGCCGCCCACGCTCGTCATGTTCACCGGGGCGACGCGCTCCGGCTGCGGGCAGGCGAGTGCCGCCACCGGCCCGTTCTACTGCCCGGCGGATCGCAAGGTCTACCTCGACACCGATTTTTTCAACATGCTCGCGCGGCGCTTCGGCGCGCCGGGCGACTTCGCGGCGGCGTACGTGATCGCCCACGAGATCGGCCATCACGTGCAAAACCAGCTCGGGACCATGGAGAAGTTCGAGGCGACCGCGCAGCGCGCCGACGCGCGCCAACGCAATGCGCTGTCGGTGCGCCTCGAGCTGCAGGCCGACTGCTACGCCGGGGTGTGGGGCTACTACGCCGCCAAGCGCAATCTGCTCGATCCGGGTGATGTCGAGGAAGGCCTGCGCGCCGCCGCCGCGGTGGGCGACGACGCGATCCAGAAGGCGCAGCGCGGCTACGTCGTGCCCGATGCCTTCACTCACGGCAGCGCCGAGCAGCGCGCGCGCTGGTTCCGGCAGGGATTGACCACCGGCGACCCGCGCAGCTGCAACACCTTCGCGGCAGAACGGCCCTAGGGTCAGGGTTCGAATTTCGCTTTGCGGGAAGAAATAGGGTCAGAGTCGAATTTCTGCTGCGCCACGAAGGGCGCAAGCGCAGTGCTGCCGCGCCCGCAAAGCGAAATTCGACTCTGACCCTATTTCTTGCAGCTGACCCTATTTCTTGCCGCCGTCGGCCTGGAACCGCACGCGGCGGACGATGCGGTCGTACTCCGCTTCGACCGCCAGCGTGACTTCCTCGCCCTTGGCGGTGTAGACCCGGCCGCCCTTCGCGCGGCACGCGCTGCGTTCGTACTGGCACGGTCCCATTTCCGGATGGCGGCGGCACAACCGCTCGACGCGCGGCTCGTACTCGATCGCGGTCTTGGCGGTGGCGGTCTGGCAGACGTACAAGGGCCCCGGCGGGAAGTCGAGCGACGGTAGCGTCACCCCGGGCGGAACGACGATGGCGGGCTGCACGGTCGTCGCGGGCGGCGCCGCCGCAACGACCGGCGGCGGCAGGGGCGCGGGCGACGGCGACGGCGGCCGCGCCTGCTGGCAGGCCGCGAGCACCACGGCGATCACGGCAACGGCGCGGGCGATGACCATCGGCTATCAAACCACGCGCACCGCCGATGACGCAATCGCGGCGCGGCCCGGCGGAAGGCTAGAATGCGGGCTTCGATTTTGGAAAGGAGCGCTTCGCCATGACCCCCCTTCGCATCGCCGCCGCCCTCGCCTGCTTCGCCGCGGCCTCCTATGCGATGGCGCAATCCGCAGCCCCGGCGCCCGCCGCCGTCCCGGCCACCCCACCCGCCGACACCTCGAGCTGCGGCAAGCCCGATCCTCATCCCGGCCGCCTCGCCTCGACCGGGAAGCTGCGGGGGTGGAACAAGGAGGTCAACGACTGGCAGGAGTGCATGAAAAAGCACATCCAAGGCCTGCAGGCAAAGGCCGACGCCGCGGTAAAACAGGCCAACGCCGCGGTGGCCGATTCCAACGCGGCCATCGCCTCCTACAACGCGACGGTCAAGGACCTGCAGGCCCAGGCGGAGGCTGCCAAGTAGATAACCGTATCATCCCGAGCGAACCGAGGGATCTCGCTTTCAACCCACCAAGGGGTTGTGAAAAAGAAGCAGATTTCTCGTTCCTCGGAATGACACCACGCTTTTTCGACGAACTAGCGGACGACCGTCCGCTCGACGTCCGCCACCTTCCCGTCGAGGCAGCTGAACGCGGTCCGTATCGAGGGGTCGCCCGCCTGCGGCTCGTAGATGTAGCGCCGTGCCGCCGCGCCCGGCAGTAGCTCCTCGCGGTCGGCGGGACCGATCTCCGCGAACACGTGCTCGCAATAGCGCCCGGCAATGACGAAGCGCCGGTTGTGCGCGCCGCGCAGCGGCGTGGCGGTGACGGCGGCCGGCGCAGGTGGGCTCGCGCGCGCCGGCGCCTCCTCGCGCGCCCACGCGACGTTGGGCCCGGCGAAGCCCACCACCAGCCCTGCGGAGTAGCGCCAGACCTCGCTCGCTTCGTCGCGCGCCGTGCCCGGCCGGATCTCGGCCGGCGCGCCGCGCGCCCGCAGCACCCAGCGCTTGGGCATGCCGCGCACGACCTTGGCGTCGCGCGCCGCGGCTTCCCACTCCGTGGTGTCCTCCTTGGACTCGGCCTTCGGCAACTCGACGTTGCGCCCGGTCTGGCCGGCGGTGCACGGCGAGTCCTGATAGGTCACGTTGCCGTCGGCGTCGACGCACTTCACCAGCGCGGCCTGCGCGAATGCGACCGTGGCGGCGCACGACAACGCGCCGAGCGCGAGCCACCGACGGGCGCGCAGGGCCGCCGGGCGCGAGTCGCCCCCGAACCGCACAGCGCGCAGAGCATTCCAAGCTGCGCGAACCATTGCGCTATGATGCCCCAATTGCGAACGCCCGGCATGCCCGCCCGCGCCCTCGCCGCCACCCCCCTCACGAGCGCACAAAGCGACGAGACCGCGCGCGCCATCGCCCTCGCGCTGCGCGAGGGCTTCGACCGCCACTACGCGCTGTTCCGCGACTGCGCCCGCGCCGCCAAGCGCCATTTCGAGGCCGGCAACTGGCGCGCGATCCGCCACGTCGGCCGCGACCGCATCGACTACTACGACCAGCGCGTGCGAGAGACGGTCGAGCGTATCGAGCGCGAGTTCCGCGCCGCCGGCGAGGGCATCGCCGCCGATGCGCTGTGGGAGCGGGTCAAGCTGCACTTCATCGGCCTTTTGATCGACCACAAGCAGCCCGAGTGCGCGGAGACGTTCTTCAACTCGGTCTCGTGCAAGATTCTGCACCGCAAATACTTCCACAACCGCTTCATCTTCGTGCGCCCGGCGATCTCCACCGAGCACATCGAAGCCGACCCGCCCACCTACCGCAGCTACTATCCGCAAGCGCACGGCCTGCGCCAGGCGCTGGTCGACATCGTGCTCGACTTCGCGATCGCCACCCGCTTCGCGGACTTCCGCCGCGACTTGCGCAACCTCCTGCGCGCCTTCCGCAAGCGCGCACCGCGCCCCTACCGGCGCGAGGCCAACCACCAGATCCAGATGCTGTCGTCGCTCCTCTTCCGCGACCGCACCGCGTACGCCGTGGGCCGCGTCGTCAACGGCGCGCGGCACATCCCGTTCGCCGTCGCGATCAGGCACGCCGCCGAAGGCCGGCTCGCGGTCGATGCGCTGCTCACCGACGAGACCGAGCTGGCGCTGCTGTTCTCCGCCAATCGCACGTACTTCCTGGTCGACATGGAAGTGCCGTCGGCGTACGTCAACTTCCTGCGCGCGCTGCTTCCCGACAAGACGGCGTCCGAGCTCTACACCATGGTCGGCCTGCAAAAGGGCGGCAAGAATTTCTTCTACCGCGACTTCCTGCACCACCTCGCGCACTCGCACGACAAGTTCATCGCGGCCCCCGGCATCAAGGGGCTCGTGATGTGCGTGTTCACGCTGCCGTCGTACCCCTACGTGTTCAAGGTGATCCGCGACCGCATCGCCGCGCCCAAGGACACCGACGCCGCGCGCGTGCGGCAGAAGTACGCGCTGGTCAAGCACCACGACCGCGCCGGACGCATGACCGACATCCTCGAGTACTCCGACGTCGCTTTTCCCCGCGAGCGCTTCTCCCCGGAGCTTTTGGACGAACTTCGACGCATGATTCCGTCGCAGCTCGAGGAGGAAGGAGACCGCGTCTTCGTGCGCCACCTGTACATCGAGCGGCGCATGACCCCGCTCAACCTATTCATCGAGTCCGCCGACGATCGGGAGCTCGCGCGCGTCGTCCGCGACTACGGCGAGGCGATCCGCGAGCTCGCGGCGGTGAACATCTTCCCGGGCGACCTCCTGTTCAAGAACTTCGGCGTGACGCGCTACGGCCGGATCGTGTTCTACGACTACGACGAAATCGAGTACCTCGCCGACTGCGCGTTCCGGCGCATTCCGCCGCCGCCTCCGGGCTTCGACGACGTGTCCGGCGAGGTGTGGTACCCGGTCGGCCCGCGCGACGTGTTCCCGGAGGAGTTCGCGACGTTCCTGCTCACCGACCCGCGGGTGCGCGAGGCATTCCTCGCGTTTCACGCCGACATCCTCGACTTCCACTGGTGGCGGGCGCAGCAGGACGCGGTGCGCAACGACGACTTGGCCGAGGTGCTGTCGTATCCCGCGCAGGCGCGGTTCGCGCGAAGAGTCACGTTGTAAGCGACAGCCTTGCCGCTCAGCGGATCGCCGGCGCCGATTCTCGGATTCTGCTCCTGCCCGACCCCACCCTTCGCATACTCGCGTTCACAAAACGAGGCGACGCACGGTGCATGCCGCACCCGCGCGTGCGCCTGGGATTGGCGCCGCCGCCTCGGAGACGGCGCCGCGACTTCGGGGGAGGCATCGCGTGTACGTGAGCGCGTTCGAGCTGTATCGCATCGGCCCCGGGCCGTCGTCCACCTACACCGTCGGCCCGCAGCGCGCCGCGCTGCGCTTCGTGCACGACGTCGCCGCCGACGGCCTCCTGCCTTCCGTGCATCGCGTCGAAGCCGAGCTGTACGGCGGGCTCGCCTTCCACGGCCGCGAGCACGCAAGCCGCGACGCGATCGTCGCGGGCCTTTCCGGGCAGCTCCCGGAACGCTGCGACGCGGCCGCGCTCGCGCTTTGCCGGCAGCGCGCGGAGGCGGAAGCGGGCCTCGCCCTGGACGGCAGGCATCGCGTGCGCTTCGATCCTTCGCGCGACTTAAGACAGGTCGTCAACCACTCGCTCGCCTTCGACGGCAACGCCGTGCGCTTCCTCGCGCGCGACATGCGCGGCGACGTCGTCGCCTCCCGCCTGTACTTCTCCACCGGCGGCGGCGCGATCCTGGCCGAAGGCGACGCGGCCGGCGGCGCGCCGGGGCCGCGCGTGCCGTACGCGTATGCGTCGGCGATGCAGTTGCTCGAGCTTTGCCATGTGCACGGCAAGCGCGTGTGCGACCTCGTCCGCGCGAACGAATGCGCGCTGTTCAGCCCCGGCGAGGTACGCGCCGGGCTGTTGCGGGTCGCGCAGGCGATGCGCGCCGCGGTCGAGCGCGGCCTCACCACGGAAGGTCACCTGCCCGGGGGGCGCCGGCGCACGGCGCCGTCGTGGAACGACGCGTCGCGCGCGACCAGCGCCATGCCGGCGCAGGTGTGCGCGGTGTACGCGACCGCGCTGGGCGAGGAGAACGCGGCCGGCAGCCAGGTGGTCTCCGCGCCCTCCGCCGGGGCATCGGGCCCGGTGGGCGCGCTGATGCAGCTCTGGCGCGACAGCGCGCCGGAGAAGTACGAAGAGCGCGCAGCCGACTTCCTGCTCGCGGGCGCCGCCGTCGGCGGCCTGCTGCGCGCGGCCGGCGTCCGCCAGGTCGGGTGCCAGGGCGAGGTCGGTGTGGCCGCGGCGATGGCGGCCGCCGGTTACGCGGCGGTTCACCACGGCAGCAACGCGCAGGTCCTGCACGCAGCCGAGCGCGCGCTGGAGCCCCACCTCGGGCTCGCCTGCGATCTCGCGAGCGGCCGCATCGAGAGCCCGTGCATCGAGCGCGGAGCGCAGGCCGCGGCGCGCGCCTTCCACGCGGCCGTGGCCGCGGTGCGCCTGCCCAATCCCCGCGTGGGGCTGGATGTCCTCACCCGCTCGGTCGTCGAGTCGGGCCGGTCGATGGCCGGGCGCTACAAGACGGCATCGATCGGAGGCGTGGCCGTCAACGTCGTGGAGTGTTGAGCGCCACTGCCCCCGAAGGCAGGCCGTCGACAGCGCCGCGTCGCGGGTCATTCGTCTTGGGGTGCTATCCTCGCGGTCATCGCGTCCGTGAGAAAGCGCCCGAATGCCGCGGCAGTGCGTCTTGGTAGCGTTCCTCGCGCTGGCGGCGCTGCTCGCCGCGTGCGACGCCCTCAACCCCCAGAAAAAGCGCGAGGAGGAGCTCGCCCGCAACACCTTCGCCTGCACCTTCAACGGCGAGCGCTTCGTGGTCCGCTTCACCGAAGGCGAAGCGCGCGTGCTGCTTGCGGGCCAGCGCATCAACCTCTACCAGATCCCGGTGGGCGCCACCGGATCGCTCGTCCGCTACAGCAACGGCTCGATGGAGTTGCGCGGGCGCGGCACCGAGCTCACCTTCATCGTCGACAGCGTCCCGACCGTGCTGCAGAACTGCGAGCCGTACGCGACGCTGCCTACACCAGGCAAGTGAGCTCGATTGCCGAAAGCGTGGGCGTGATCGGCGCCGGGGCCATGGGCCTCGGCATCGTGCGCAGCCTCCTGCGCGGCGGCTTCGGCGTGCGGGTGCGCGACATTCGGCCGCAGGCGGAGGACGACGCGGCACGCCTGGGCGCACGCTGCGAGCCCTCGCCCGCGGCCGTCGCGCGCGCGTGTTCAATCACGCTGGTCGTGGTGGTCGACCGCGGTGAGATCGAGGACGTCCTGTTCGGACGGGACGGCGTTGCCCCTGCCCTCGCACCCGGCAGCCTCGTGCTGATCGCCTCGACCATCGCACCGGACGACATCGCGGACTTTGCGGCGCGCATCTGCGCCACGCCGGGCGAGCTCGTCGACACCCCGATATCGGGCGGCCCGCAGCGCGCGCACGACGGCACGATGACGATGATGGTCGCCGGCAGCGCCGCCGCGCTCGACCGCTGCGCCCCGGTGTTCGCCGCGATCGCCGGCAAGGTGTTCCCGGTCGGCGGGCGCCCGGGTGACGCGGCGCGCTTCAAGGTGATCAACAACCTGCTCGCCGCGGTCAATCTCGCGGCCGGGGCCGAAGCGATGGCGCTCGCCGCCAAGGCCGGGCTCGATCCGCGGCAAGTGTTCGAGGTGATCCGGGCGAGCTCGGGCGCAAGCTGGATCTTCGCCGACCGCATGCCGCGCGCGCTGGCCGGGGATTACGCGCCGCGCGCCGCGACGCGCGTGCTGCGCAAGGATGCGGGCCTCGCGGTCGACTTCGCCGCGCGGCACGGGGTCGCCGCGCCGTTCGCGTCCGCCGCGCAGGCGGCGTTCGCGGCCGCGGTCGCCGCGGGGTTCGGCGAGCACGACGACGCCGCGATGGTCGAGTGGAACCGGCGCAAGGCCGGACTGTAAGGTGGGACAATGGCAGACGACTACCGGTAACCCGACCACGGGAATTGCGCCATGAACCTGCCCCGACTCCTCGCCGCCGCCGCGATGTTCCTCGCGAGCTGCCTCGCGTTCGCGCAAGGCAAGCCGCCGCCGCCCGGCATGGCCGTGGCGACCTTCGCCGGCGGCTGCTTCTGGTGCATGGAGCCGCCCTACGACAAGCTCGACGGCGTGATCAGCACGACGTCCGGCTACATGGGCGGCAAGAAGCGGTTGCCGACGTACGAGGACGTGTCGTCGGGCGCCACGGGCCACGCCGAGGTGGTGCAAGTCGTGTACGACCCGAAGAAGGTGAGCTACGACAAGCTCCTCGACGTGTTCTGGGTCAACATCGACCCGACCGTCACCGACCGCCAGTTCTGCGACGTCGGCAGCCAATACCGGACGGCGATCTTCGTGCACGACGCCGGGCAGCGCGCCGCCGCGGAGAAGTCGAAGGAGCGGATCACGGCGACGAAGCCCTTCAAGGCGCCGATCGTGACGCCGATCGTGGACGCGGGCGAGTTCTGGCCGGCCGAGGATTATCACCAGGACTACTACCAGAAGAACCCGGCGCGCTACACGTACTACCGCACGGGCTGCGGCCGCGACGCGCGGCTCAAGGCGCTGTGGGGCGCCGCGGCGGGACACTGATGCAGATGAAGCGCATGAGCGGCGGCAGCCTGCGCGCCGCCGGCTACGACGAGCGCGAGAAGACGCTGGTGGTCGAGCTCACCGCCGGCACGTTCCAGTACGCGGGCGTGTCGGCCGAGGTGTGGCGGCGCTTTGCCACGGCGTCGTCGCCGTGGAGCTATTTCCGCGACAACATCGAGGAAGAATTTCCCGCAAAGCGGGTCCGCTAGAGCTAGAAGCGCAAAGTCGGCGCACGTGCCGCGGGCTGTCGAGCCCGCAGCACGGAGCGACGTCTACATCCGACGCATTAGTTGATCGTAAGCCTGCGCCCGCCGCAACTAGGCTTCTTGGCGAGCGTGAGCTCGAGCACGCCGCCCTCGTACTTCGCGTTGCTCGCGGCTTCGTCGATCTCGACCGGCAGCACGAAGCTCCTGTACACCGAGCCTGCGTAGCGCTCGCTGCGCAACACGCGCTCGCCTTCCTTGGCCTGCGTCTCGCGCTTGATCTCCGCGGCGATCGACACCTGATCGCCTTCGATCGTCACGTGAATGTCTTCCTTCGCCACACCGGGCACTTCCGCGCGCACGACGAACGCGTCGCTCTTCTCGACCACGTCGAGCTTGATCGGCGCGGCGTCGCGGTGCTCGCGCAGCGGCTTGAAGAAGCCGCGGACGAAGTCGTCGAAGCCGGCGTCGGCGAATGGGCTGTACACTTGCAGGGCAGTCATGGTTTCTCCTCGAACAATGGGGTGCGAGGCGTCGCCCGCATGGACCGGGCCTGTCGTCTCGCCGTCATCACCCATCTTTAGGCGAGCGGTGGATTTTCAAGACCCTTGCCGGCGCCGGGGCTTTGACTTTCCGGCGCGGCCGATGGACGATGGCTGCGCGCGCACGATCGATGCGCGATCTTCACCTACGGAGAACTGGCATGCCTTCGTCGCTCACGGCCGCCGAGCGCGCCGCGCTGGTCCGGCAACTGGAATCGCGCCGACGCACGCTGCGCGCCGAGCTCACCGCCAAGCTGAGCGCGCAGGACAACCCCGCGCTGATCGGGCTGCGCAACCGCATGGAAGAGACCGACGACTGGGCGGTCGCCGATCTCGAAACCGCGCTCGACGTGGCCGAGGTGTCGCGCGACGCGGGCGAGTTGCGCGAGGTCGAGGCCGCGTTCGCGCGCGTCGCCGACGGCACCTACGGCGAATGCGTGGATTGCGGCAAGAACATTCCGCACGCGCGGCTCGTCGCCAATCCGTCCGCCGCGCGGTGCATCCCGTGCCAGGAGCGCGCGGAGGCCGCGCAGCGGCGCGGGCCGCCAACGCTGTAGCCGGGCCCGCTGCGGCCCACGACCAGGCGGCGGACGCAAGGCTTCGCCCGTGTCCACAACGTGGTACGCTAGCCTGATTCCGTGGAAGCTTCCGGCAGGTCCGAAGTACCGCAATGAATCCGCTCCAAAGCTGGCGGGAAGAGCAGCGATCCGCCTACCTGTACCGCATATGCGCGGAAGCGGAGTCCGGCACGGTACGCGCGGAGCTCTTCCAGCGTCTGGCCGGCGAAGCCGTCGCGCAAGCCGCCATCTGGCGCGCGCAACTCACCGCGCGCGGACACCCGCCGCCCCCGCCCTACCGTCCGGACTCGCGCACGGAGCTCGTCGCGCAGCTCGTGCGCACTGTCGGGCCGCGTCGCATGAAGGGCGTGCTGGCCGCGATGAAGGTGCGCGGCATGGCGGTGTACGGGACGTCGGCTGGCGTCCAGGTGGGCCATGCAACGCCGACCGCGAAGGGCCTGGTCGAGGATCGGCACCGCAGCTTGGGCGGCGGCGGCAACCTGCGTGCCGCGGTGTTCGGGGTCAACGACGGCCTCGTCTCCAACGCGAGCCTGATCCTCGGCGTGGCCGGCGCGGGCAGCGACGCGAAGCTCGTGCTGGTGTCGGG
>JADLEZ010000265.1 GCA_020845855.1 Burkholderiales bacterium | reverse complement strand
GTCGGCCCGTCGACGATCCGCGCGTGGGCGGCGCGCAGCATGCGGCGGATGTCGAACTCGGGGGTCGCCGGATCGAACACCGCCACGAGCGGCGCCGTGGCGGGCGAGGAGCCCGGATCTGCGAGCGTCCGGTAGGGCGCAAGCCGCGCATCGCTCGCCGCCAAGAAGGCTCCGCCGAGCCCGATGATGAGCACGAGCTGTGCGACGATGGCCGCGCGCGACCAGGACGGGATGCGCTGCCAGCCTGCGCGCCAGCCCGGCGGGCGCGGCTGCAGGAGTCTTTCGCGGATGCGATGCATCGCGGGCGACGCGCCGGGCACGGCTGCGGCAGCGCACGCCGCGTGCAACTCGCGCAGCCACTCTATTTCCTGCCGGCAGCGTGGGCAACGGCCGAGATGCTGCTCGACCAGCGCGCGTTCGTCGGTCTCCAGCGTGCCGTTGGCGAACCAGGGCAGCAGGACGTCGACCACCTTGTGCGTGGCGGCGTCGAAGGGCAGCACGTGGCCGGTCATGCCGCGCCCCGCTGCTCGGCCAGCAGCGCCTTCATGCGCGTCTTGACCGTGTTGACGTGACGGCCGGCGATTTCGGCGATCTCCGTATAGCTGCGGCCCTCGAGGCAGGTGAGCATCACGACCCGGCGTTGCTCCGCGGGCAGCGCGGAGATCGCATCGCCGAGCCAGCGCCGCACGATGGCCCGCTCGCGTTCGTCTGGTTCCCGATCCCGCGGCTACCTTGCAAGTTTACGCACCCCTTTTGGAGCTAACGCGTTCGGCGCGGCGATATTCCGCCATGGCCTTGCGGCCCGCCTCCGGCCGTCACTCGAGTTGCGTCACGAGCTTGGTGGCGAGGTAACCGTCGAACGTTTCGCTGCCGCCCTCGCTGCCGATACCGCTGTCCTTCACGCCGCCGAACGGATACTCCGGTAGCGCGCCGCCCGCGTGGTTGATGTGGACCATGCCGGCCACAAGCCCGTTCTGGAGTGCCAACGCGTTGCGGGTCGACGTCGTGAAGGCATACGCCGACAGCCCGTAGGGGAGGCTGTTGGCGCGGCCGATCGCGTCGGCAAGATCCTTGAAGGCGACGCACGGCGCGATCGGACCGAAGGGCTCCTGCGTCATCACCTTGCTGTCGTCGGGTGCGTTGCTGATCACGGTGGGGGAAAAGAAATAGCCGCGATCGCCGATGCGGCCGCCGCCGAGTTCGATGCGCGCGCCACGCGCGGAGGCGTCCTCGACGAACTCCAGCATCGCCGGGACGCGCCGCTCGTGCGCGAGCGGGCCCATCTTCGTTTCGGGGTCGAGTCCCGGCCCGACTTTGATCGCCTTGGCGCGGTCGATCAAGCGCGCCATGAACGCGTCGTAGACCTTGTCGCTGACGTAAAACCGGTTCGGCGAGACGCACACCTGACCGGCATTGCTGAACTTGAGCGCCGACATGAAGTCGGCGGCACGCTCGACATCGGCATCGGCGCAGACGATCACGGGCGAGTGGCCGCCCAACTCCATCGTGACCCGCTTCATGTGCGCGCCGGCGAGCGCCGCGAGCTGCTTGCCGACCGCCACCGAGCCAGTGAACGAAACCTTGCGCACGATGGGCGAGCGGATCAGGTGTTCCGAGACCTCGCCCGGGACACCCCACACCACGTTGAGAACGCCAGGAGGCAGCCCGGCCTCGTGGAACATGCGGGCGATGGCGACCACGGCGCTCGGCGTGTCCTCCGGGCCCTTGATGACGATCGTGCAGCCGGCCCCGACGGCCGCGGCGATCTTGCGGATCGCCTGGTTGTAGGGAAAATTCCACGGCGTGAACGCGGCGCACACGCCCACCGGCTCGCGCAGCACGAGCTGGCGTACGTTCGGCTGCCGCGGCGGTATCACCCGGCCGTAAATGCGCCGGCACTCTTCGGCGTGCCAGTCGCAGTGGTCCGCGCAGCGCGTCACCTCGCCCACCGCCTCGGCCAGCGGCTTGCCCTGGTCGAGCGTGATGTTGCGGCCGATCTCCTTCGCCCGCTCGCGCGTGAGCTCGCCGACCCTGCGCAACACACGGCTCCTCTCCATGGGCGACACCGACCTCCAGGACTCGAACGCCCGCTGTGCCGCGGCAAGCGCACGGTCGAGGTCGGCCGCGGTGGCGTGCGGCAGCCTGGCGATCACGTTGCCGGTCGCAGGGTCGAGCACGTCCTGCTCGCGCCGGCCGCCGCCTTTGATGAATTCGCCGTCGATGAACAGGCACAGGTCTTCGTACATGATGCGGGTCCTCCTCGTTTTCAGCGCCACCGGCTAGGTCGGGGTGGTGTGGTTTACGTTCGACGCGCGATCGCGCGCAGAGAAGAGCGATCCAGCGCCTGCGCCGGCAACGGCGCGACGGTGACGCCTGCGAGCGCCAACCCGGCGTCGACGAGCTCGTCCCACACGCTGCCGGTGCCGATGCCCTTGGCGAGCGCATCCAGGCGCGCGGCCGCGACCAGCAGCGGCGCAATTGCAGCGGGCGCCACGCGCGACAGCGCGCGCTCCAGCGCCGCCTGCCGCTTGCCCCATACGCGCGCATTCTTCACGGCGGCGGCGGCCGGCGTGCCCGAGCGCACCATCGCCGCCACCGCCGCAAGCGCGTGCAAATCCTCCGAAAGCTGCCAGATCGGAACCACGGGCGACTCGCCTGCCGCTTCCAGCGCGCGCACGATGCGCAGCGTGCGTGCGGCGTCACCCGCAAACCACGCCTCGGACAATTCGAAGGTGTCGTAGCGCGCGACGTCGGCGACCGCCGCTTCCACGGCGGCATGGTCGAGCTCGCCCTCGGGCAACACGAGTGCCAACTTCTCGATCTCCTGCCGCGCGGCGAGGAGGTTGCCTTCGCAGGCGTCGGCGAGAAAGGCGAGTGTGTCGCGCGAGGCGCGCTGCTTCTGGCGCGCGAGCCGCGCCGAGATCCAGCCGGGCAGCGCGTCGCGATCGACGGGATACACGGCAACCGTGACTCCTGCCTGCGACAGCGCGGTGAACCATCCGGAAGCTTGCGCCGCGCGGTCGAGACGCGGCAGCGTGACCAGGGTGATGTTGTCGGGATTCGGATTCGCGGCGTACGCTTCCAGCGCCTTGCCGCCTTCCACGCCAGGCTTGCCGTTCGCAATGCGCAAGTCGATGCACTTGCGGTCGCCGAACAGGCTCGCGTTGGCGTTCGCCGCGAGGAACCCGTCCCACTTGAAGCCGGCCTCGGCCACGAACACTTCGCGGTCGGTGGCACCCGCGGCGCGTGCCGCGGCGCGGATCGCGTCCCCGGCCTCGAGTGCCAGCAGCGGCTCGTCGCCGTGGACGACGTACAACGCCTTCACTCCGCGCGCGAGGTGCTCGGCGAGGGCTTCGGCGCGGACCTGCATCGTTCTTACGCCGGCTTGCGGGCGCTCTGCAACCGGCGAATGATCTGCTGCACGGCGTCGGTCTGCATTTCGCGCAGCAAGCGCTGCTCCTGCAGGTCGCGTGCGAGCACCTGGGTCTCGTTAAACGTATACGAGCGGCGAACGACGATCTCGCCGGCCGGCATCCAGTCGATCCCGTTCTTGTCGTGCAGGCGGAATTGCACGCGCTTGACGAGCTGGTACTCGCGCACCGAGCCGGCGGTGGACAGCGACAGCACGTCCTTGTCGTCGACCACCACCGGAACCTCCAGCACGACCTCCGCGGCCGCCGCCGAGCCCGCGATCTTCGCGCTGGTGCTGGAGGCGAGCGAGCGGTTGAGCTCGGAGGTGATCGGCGGCGAGGTCGGCGCGTTGACGTAGATCGACGAGAACGGGTAGGTCCCGCTGCCGCGAAGCTGGAAGCCGCAGGAGGCAAGCAGGATCGCGATCGCCGCGATCGCTCTAGACCACCACATTGACCAATCTCCCCGGCACCACGATCACCTTCTTCGCCGGCGCGCCGGCGCCGTGCTTCGCGACCTCGGGGCTCGCGCGCGCGGCGGTCTCGATCGCCGCCTTGTCGGCGGTGGCCGGGACCACGACCTTGCCGCGCACCTTGCCGTTGACCTGCAGCACGAGCTCGATGGTGTCGGTGACCAGCGCAGCGGCATCGACCTCCGGCCACGGCGCGTCGATCAAGTCGCCGTCGAATCCCAAGTCGCGCCACAGCACCCACGTCGTGTGCGGCACCACCGGATAGAGCACGCGCAGCAGGAGCGACATCCCTTCGCGCCGCATCGCCGCCGCCCCGCGCGCGTCCGCGGGCAGCGCTTCCAGCGTGTTGAGCATGATCATCCCGGCGGAGACGACCGTGTTGTAGTGCAGGCGCGCGTAGTCGTCGTTGGCTTGCCGCAGCGTGAGATGCAGCTCGCGCCGCGCCGTCCTGGACGCGTCGTCGGCATCGCGCGGGTCGA
Organism: Burkholderiales bacterium; assembly: GCA_020845855.1. Taxonomy (GTDB): domain Bacteria; phylum Pseudomonadota; class Gammaproteobacteria; order Burkholderiales; family Casimicrobiaceae; genus VBCG01. The sequence goes on along the minus strand of JADLEZ010000265.1, from coordinate 2,907 downwards.
AGCCGGCGGTCGCGGCCTTCACGCCGTCCGCGTGCGTCTGCGCATAGGTCCACAACCGGCGCAGGAAGCGCAGCGCCCCTTCCACGCCCGTGTCCGACCACACCGCCGAGTCCTCGGGCTTGCCCGCGAACATGACGTACAACCGCGCGGTGTCGGCGCCGTACTTGTCGATGAGCGTCTGCGGATCCACGCCGTTGCGCTCCGACTTGCCCATCTTGCCCACGCCGCCGTACTCGACCGGCTTGCCGTCCTCGCGCCACGCGGCGGACACCGGGCGCCCTTCGGCGTCCGTCTTCACGTCGACCTCTTCCGGGGGGATGTACTCGACGCCGCCCTTCTGGTTGCGCCGGAAGTAGATGTGGTTCAGCAGCATCCCCTGCGTCAGGAGACGCGTGAACGGCTCGTCGAACTTGACGAGCCCCATGTCGCGCATGACCTTGGTCCAGAACCGTGCGTAGAGCAGATGCAGGATCGCGTGCTCGATGCCGCCGATGTACTGGTCCATCGGCATCCAGTAATCGTCGCGCGCGTCCACCATCGTCGGCGCGCCGGGGCAGGTGTAGCGCATGTAGTACCACGACGAATCGATGAACGTGTCCAGCGTGTCGGTCTCGCGCTTTGCGGCCTTGCCGCATTTCGGGCAGGCGACGTCGACGAAGTCGGCGCGGTGGCGCAACGGGTTGCCGCTGCCGTCGGGCACGCAGTCCTCGGGCAGCACCACCGGCAGGTTCTTCTCCGGCACGGGCACCGTGCCGCAGGTGTGGCAGTGGATGATCGGGATCGGCGTGCCCCAGTAGCGCTGGCGCGAGATGCCCCAGTCGCGCAGGCGCCAGGTCACGCGCTTCTCGCCGAGGCCCTTGGCCGCGAGGTCGCGCGCCACGGCGTCGACCGCCGCCTGGTAGGGAAGCTCGTCGTACTTCACCGAGAACACGCAGTGGCCGCGCGCCTTGTCGGCGTACCACGGCTGCCAGAAGTCGGTGGTGAAAGCCTCATCGGGGACTGCGATCACCTGCTTGATCGGCAGGCCGTACTTCTTGGCGAACTCGAAGTCGCGCTCGTCGTGCGCGGGCACGCCCATCACCGCGCCGTCGCCGTACGCCATCAGGACGTAGTTGCCGATCCACACCTCGACCGGTTCCTCGGTGATCGGGTGGCGGACGAAAAGGCCCGTCGGCATCCCCTTTTTCTCCATCGTGGCCATGTCGGCCTCGATGACCGAGCCGCGGTTGCACTCCTCGACGAACGCGGCGAGCTTCGGGTCACGCTGCGCGGCAACGGCCGCGATCGGATGCTCCGGCGCCACCGCGCAGAACGTCACCCCCATGATGGTGTCGGCGCGGGTGGTGAACACGTACATGCGGCCGTCGCCGACGAGCTTGCCGCTTTGATCCTTGATCTCGTGCGGAAAGGCGAAGCGCACGCCCACGCTTTTGCCGATCCAGTTGGCCTGCATCGTCTTCACCCGCTCGGGCCAGCCGGGCAGGCGGTCGAGGCAGGCGAGCAGCTCCTCGGCGTAGTCGGTGATGCGAAGGTAGTAGCCGGGGATCTCGCGCTTTTCCACGGGCGCGCCGGTGCGCCAGCCGCGGCCGTCGATCACCTGCTCGTTGGCGAGCACCGTCTGGTCGACCGGGTCCCAGTTGACGACCTGCGTCTTGCGGTACGCGATGCCCTTCTCCAGCATCTTGAGGAAGAACCACTGGTTCCAGCGATAGTAAGCGGGGTCGCAGGTCGAAAGCTCGCGCGACCAGTCGATCGCGAGTCCGAGCGATTTCATCTGCCCCTTCATGGTCGCGATGTTGTCGCGGGTCCACTTCGCCGGCGCCTCGCCGGCCTTGATCGCCGCGTTCTCGGCGGGCAGGCCGAACGCATCCCAGCCCATCGGCATCAGCGGGTTCATGCCGCGCATGCGCAACTGCCGGTACATCATGTCGTTGATGGTGTAGTTGCGCACGTGGCCCATGTGCAGCACGCCCGACGGGTACGGCAGCATGGACACGCAGTAGTACTTCGGGCGGTCAGTGCGCTCGGTGGCGCGATAGACGTCGCCCGCCTGCCACGCGGCTTGCGCGGCGGCTTCGATGTCGCGGGGGTTGAAGGGAGTCATAAGCGGTTGATTATGCCAGCAGCACCCACACGCCCAACCCCGCGAACAACAGCGCCGCCGCCACGCGCACGGCGCGAAACGGAATGCGCTCCGCCGCCACGCGGCCCAGGAACACGGTCGGCACGTTGACGATCAGCATGCCTAGCGTGGTGCCGACGACCACCGCCGCCAGCGACGCGTAGGTGGCGGCGAGCATCACCGTGGCCACCTGCGTCTTGTCGCCGATCTCGGCTAAGAAGAAGGCGACCGTGGTCACGCCGAACACGCCCCAACCGGTGGGTGCCGGCGTTTCCTTCTCGTCCAGGGTGTCCGGCTTGAGCGCCCACGCCGCGACCGCGAAGAACGAAAGGGCCAGGAGCCAGCGGAGGATGTCCGCCGGCACCACGCCGCGCACCCAGTTGCCGACCCAGCCGGCGATGGTGTGGTTGGCCAGGGTGGCGACCAGGATGCCCGCGACGATGGGCCACGGGCGCCGGAAGCGCGCGGCGAGGACCAGGGCCAGGAGTTGGGTCTTGTCGCCGAGCTCGCCCAGGGCGACCACACCCGTGGAGATCAGGAAGGCTTCGAGCATCGCGAAGGTAAAGGGGAGGAAAAGGGGAGGAAAAGGGGTACGTCCCTATATCGAAGGAAAAAGGGGTACGTCCCCATTTCTATGCTATTGTCATAAATCCCGCAACTTGGCTGCCGCCGGGCGGGAAAGAGGATAATTCTAGCTTTGCCGGGAACCGACGCCGGAAGCGCCGCGTCCCATCGCCTGTTGACTTGCCTTGAGCAACGCCATGCCGAGCCGACTCGCCGCCGCC
>JADLEZ010000264.1 GCA_020845855.1 Burkholderiales bacterium | reverse complement strand
CCAGCCGCTGCTTGCCGTAGGGCAGGTTGCGGGTGAGCGTGTTGGCGTCGGCGGACAGCCGCAGCGTCGCGAGCAGCGCCGCGGCTTCGTCGCTTTCCTCGCGGCCGGCGGCGACCGTGCGATGCCATACGCCCGCCCGGCCCTTGCGCTCGCACACCGCGAGCACCACCGACTCCTGCACCGTGAGCCCGGCGAACAGCGTGTTGATCTGGAAGGTGCGCGTCATCCCGCGCTTGACCCGCTGGTGTTGCGGCAGCGCGGTCACCTCCTCCTCACCCAGGAACACGCGGCCCGCCGTGGGCGGCAGCGCGCCGGTCAGCAGGTTGATGAGCGTCGTCTTGCCGGCGCCGTTCGGTCCGATCAGCGCGTGGCGCGCGCCGTGCGGAAACGCGAGCGACACGTCGCTCGCGGCCTTGAACGCGCCGAAGTGCTTCGACAGGCCCTCGGTGCGCAGCGCCGCCTTCACCTGCCCTGCCCTGCGATGCGCGCGCGAACGAGATCGATCGCGCCCAGGATGCCGCCGCGCGCGAACAGCACCACGACGACGAGGAGCAGGCCGAGCCAGAACTGCCAGTAGATCGGGTTCATGTCCGACAGCCAGTGGTGCGCGATCATGAACACCGCGGCGCCGACGAGGCCGCCGTACAGGCGGCCGGCCCCGCCCAGCACGAGCATGATCATCAAGTCGGCCGAGCGCGGGAAGCCGAACACGTCGAGGCCGACGAACTGCGTGGTCTGCGTCAAGAGTCCGCCGGCCACGCCGGCCATCGCCGCGCTCACCGTGTAGATCGCGATGAGGCGCCGCGTCACCGGCGCGCCGATCGCCGGCATGCGCTTGACGTTCTCGCGCACGCCGCGCAGCGACAGGCCGAACGGCGAGGCCACGATCCGCCGCGCGAGCACGAACAGCAGGAACAGCACCACGAGGCTGTAGACGTACGCGGTGCTGCCGGCGAGGTCGAAGCGGAACAGGCCGAGCACGTTGCCCATCGCCACGCCGGACAGGCCGTCGGCGCCGCCGGTGATCGACGAAAGCTGGTTCGCCGCCTCGTAGAACATGAGGCCGATGCCGAGTGTCACCATGAGGCGCGCGAGGTCCCCGCCGCGGACGACCAGGAAGCTCGTCGCGAAACCGGCGATCGCGCCGGCGGCGCCGGCCACGAGCAGCCCGGAAATCGGCTCGCCCCAGCCATGCACGGCGAGGAGGCCGGCGACGTAGGCGCCGATGCCGAAGTACGCCGCGTGGCCGAGCGAGACGATGCCCGCGTAGCCGAGAATGAGGTCGAGCGAGACCGCGAACAACCCGGTAATGAGGATCTGGCTCGCCAGCACCCGATACTGGGGGAAGACGAAGAACGCTGCGACGAGTGCCACCCAGAACACGATCTCCGCCGCGCGCCAGCGGTCGGACGGCAGGCGCGGCGCCACGGCAGCGGCGGCGGTGGTGTCACTCATGCGCGGCGCCCGTACAGGCCCGCCGGATACAGGATCATCAGCAGCACCATCAGGAAGTAGATGATGAACGAGCCCACCTGCGGGATGTAGTACTTGCCGGCGACGTCGCAGATGCCGAGGATCATCGCGGCGACGAGGCCGCCCTTGATCGTTCCCGCGCCGCCGATCGCCACCACGAGCAGGAAGTACACGATGTACTTGAACGGGAAAGTCGGGTCGAGGCCGAGCACGTCGATGCCGAGACCGCCGCCCAAACCGGCGAGGCCCGACCCCAGCGCGAAGGTGACGCCGAAGACGCGATTGACGTTGATGCCGAGGCCGGCGGAGGCCACCGCGTTGTCCACCGACGCGCGCACCTGGGCGCCGAAGCGCGTCTTCACGAGCAACAGTTGGAGCACGACAGTGATCACCGCGACCACCGCGATCAGGAACATCCGGTAGGCGCCGAGCCCGATGCCGAACACCTGGACCTGGCCGCGCAGGAAGTCCGGCAGCCGGACGGGTTGCTGCGAAGGCCCGAAGAAGTACGTGGCGGCGGCGATCGCCATGAACACGAGGCCGATCGAGAACATCACCTGGTCGAGCGGCGGCGCCTTGTACAGGCGCACGTACAGCGTGCGCTCGAGCACGATCCCCGCTATCGCCGCGACGACGAACGCCACGGGCAGCGTCGCGAGGAACGGCACGCCCGCCTTCGACATCAGCATCACGCAAGCGTAGCCGCCCAGCATCGCGAACGCGCCGTGCGCGAGGTTGACGAAGTTCATGAGCCCCATCGTCACCGACAGGCCGATGCTGATGACGAACAGCAGGCTGCCGTAGGCGACGCCGTCGAACAGCACGCCCAGGGCGTTGCCGATCACGGCGCGCTCTCCCGCGCCCCGGGCCGGCACCCGCGAGCGGCGCGCGCAGCGCGACTCACGTCGACGGCATCGGTCAACGTCGGGGAGAGGTTCGCGAAGCGAGCTTCGGGGGGATCACCGGCTTCGGGCGGATCACCACTCACCCGAAGGCTTGACGTTGTCGAACTTCGAGAACTCGATGTTCCACGGCTCGCCGTTGACCATCTTGGTCTCGCGCAGGTAGACGGTCTGCACGACATCGCGGGTCGCCGGATCGATCATCATCGGTCCGCGCGGGCTCGTCCATTTCATGCCCTTCATCGCCTCGACCAGTTGCTCGCCCGATCCGGCCGGCTGCTTCTTCACCGCTTCGTAGATCAAGTGCATGCCGTCCCAGCCGCCGACCGAGTGGAAGTTGGGCCGCATCCCGGGATTCGCCTTCGTCATCGCGGCAACGTACGCCTTGTTCTCGGGCGAGTCGTGCGCCGCCGAGTAGTGCATCGAGGTGATCACGCCGACCGCCGGCGCGCCGATGCTCACCAGGATGTCGTCGTCGACGACGTCGCCGGGGCCGATCATCTTCATGCCGGCCTGCTTCAAGCCGCGCTCGTCGAACTGCTTCATGACCGCGAGGCCTTCGCCAGAGGGGACGAACACGAACAAGGCGTCCGCCTTCGAGTCCTTCGCCCGCTGCAGGAACGGCGCGTAATCCGGGTTGCGCAGCGGCGTGCGTACCGCCTCGATGATCTCGCCGCCCGCCTGCTTGAACCGCGCCACGAACGTCTTTTCGGAATCGTGCCCCGGCGCGTAATCGGTCACCAGCGAGAACACGCGCTTGATGTTGTTCTTGGCCGCCCACACCGCGACCGGCGCGGTGTTCTGCGGCAGCGTGAAGCCGGTGCGGACGATGAACGGCGAGCGCTGCGGGATGACTTCCGTTCCCGCGGCCATCACGATCATCGGCACCTTGGCCTCGGTCGCGACGGGCGCCGCCGCGAACGCGAGCGGCGTGAGCCCGAAGCCCGCGAGGATCGTGATCTTGTCCTGCACGACCATCTCCTGCGCGATGCGCTTGGTCGTCTCGGGGGCGAGGCCGGTGTCGTCCTTGATGATCAGGTCGACCTTGCGGCCGGCAACCGTGTCGCCTTTCGTCTGCAGGTACAGCTTGCACGCCGCGGAGATCTGGCGGCCGGTAGACGCGAACGGCCCGGTCATCGGCAGGATGAGGCCGATCTTCAGCGGATCCGCGGCGTAGGCGTAGCGCGGGAACGCCGACGCGGCGGCGACGGCGCCTAGGCCCTGCAGGGCACGGCGGCGGGACGGCTGGAAACGTTGCGTCATGGGAACTCCTCCTGGTGTGACCGTCGAGGTCGGATCGGAAATCAGGGGTGAGGCGCCGCGCCGTTCACCGCGCGCGCGCTCCGGTTGCCGAGGCGCGGGAACACCCGCCGCGCGTTGCCTTCGAAGATCCGGTGGCGGTCTTGCGCCGACAGCGCCTGCACCTGGTCGACGTACCGGCGCGTGTCGTCGTAATGGTGGCCGGTGTCCGGGTCGATCCCGCGCACGGCGCCGACCATCTCGGAGGCGAACAGGATGTTGTCCACCGGCACGACTTTCGTGAGGAGCTCGATTCCCGGGTAGTGGTACACGCAGGTGTCGAAGAAGACGTTGTTCAGCAGCAACTCCCGCAGCGGCGGCCGCTTCATGTCCTGCGCGAGTCCCTTGTAGCGGCCCCAGTGGTACGGCACCGCGCCGCCGCCGTGCGGGATGATGAACTTGAGTGTCGGGAAGTCGCGGAAGAGGTCGGCAGTCAGGAACTGCATGAACGCGGTCGTATCGGCGTTGATGTAGTGCGCGCCGGTCGCGTGGAACGCCGGGTTGCACGAGGTGCTCACGTGCACCATCGCCGGCACCTCGAGCTCGACCATCTTCTCGTACAGCGGGTACCACCAGCGGTCGGTGAGCGGCGGCTCCTTCCAGTGGCCGCCGGACGGGTCGGGATTGAGATTGCAGCCGATGAAGCCCAACTCCTTGACGCAGCGCTCGAGCTCCGGGATGCAGGTCTCGGGCCGCACGCCCGGCGACTGCGGGAGCTGGCACACGCCGACGAAGTTGTCCGGATAGAGCTGGCAGACGCGATGGACGAGGTCGTTGCAAAGCTGCGACCACTCGCGGCTGGTGGCTTCGTTGCCGATGTGGTGCGCCATGAAGCTCGCGCGCGGCGAGAAGACGGTGAGATCGGTGCCGCGCTCGCGCTGCATCCGAAGCTGCGCGTTCTCGAGGCTGTCGCGGATCTGCTCGTCGCGGATGACGAGCTCGGAGCGCCGCGGCGCCTGCGCCGGGTCGCCGAGGGCGGCGATCTGGCGCTTGCGCCACGCCTCGAGCTCGGCGGGGGCGGTCGTGTAGTGGCCGTGGCAGTCGATGATCATCGGTCGTTTCTTCTCCAGCCGCCTCCCGCCGGGGCACCGCGCACGGCGCCCCGGCGCGGGCGGATAGCTAGGCCGCCTTGGACAGCGCCGCCGCGTCGTTCTCCAGCACCAGCAGTCCCGCCGCGGTGTTCGAGATCGGGATGTGGTAGTTGGAGTGCACTTTGGTCACGTGTCCCGGCAGTGCCGCGCGCGCGGCGATCCACGCCATCAGCTCGGTGCCCTGCGCGCCCGCTTCGCGCACGAGATCCATCGCCGAGTACCGCGTGAGCTTCCGCGGGTCGCTCACCAGCGCGTCCATGCACATCAAGTCGAACGGCTTGTTGATGAAGCCGGCGCGCTCGCCGTCGAGCTGGTGCGACAAGCCGCCCGTGCCCATCACCAGCACGCGCGCGTCGCTGTCCCACGAGCGGATCGCGCGACCGACCGACTCGCCGAGCGCGTAGCTGCGCTTCGGCGACGGCAGCGGATGCTGGACGTGGTTGATCGTGATCGGCACCACCCGCACCGGCCAGTCGCCGCCGCCCGGCCACAGGAGCGCGAGCGGGAGCGTGAGCGCGTGGTCCACCTTCATTTCCTGGCAGGTGGTGATGTCGAACTCGTCGCCGATCAGCGCCTCGATGATGTGCCAGGACAGCGCCGGATCGCCCTTGATGGGCTTGAGCGTCGGGATGCCCCAGCCCTCGTCGGCATTGCGATACTCGGCCGCCGCGCCGACCGCGAAGGTCGGCAGCTTGTCGAGGAAGAAGTTGAGTCCGTGGTCCTGGAAGAAGACGACGGCGACGTCCGGCTGCACGCGGCCGAGCCACGCGTGCACGGGCGGATAGCCGTCGAAAAACGGCTTCCAGTACGGCTCCGCTTGCCGTTGCTTCGCGATCGCCCCGCCGATGGCGGGAACATGCGATGTCATTACGCTGCCTAGGATCGTCGCCATGACTACCTCCCTGCCGCGACGAGCTTCGCCTTGAAGGCGTCCTTCGTCATGCCGGTCTGCTGCGCCCCGACGTCCTGGACGTCGAGGCCGAAGATCCCCGCGAACTTCGCGAGGTAGTAGATGTTGCCGCCCGCGTCGAGCAACTGCTTCACGTTGCGGCTCGCGATCGCGCTCCGCTGCTCGTCCGAGAGTCCGAACTTGCGGCAGTACGCGTCCTCGTCGGCCTTGAACGCCTCGCGGTTGTCCGCCGAGTTGAACGAGTAGCACATGGCGTTGAGCGCGTAGCCCTTCTGCGCCTTGTAGCCGTCGAAGATCGGTGTTCCCGGTATTCCGTAGTCCCTTGGTCCTGCGCTCATCTTCGCCTCCTGGGTCGAGTCCTCGCGGTCTAAAAGCCCCGTCGGGGCGCTTGATTTCCGCGATCGCTCCAGTCTCAGCCCAACCGGCGCTGCACGCCTTGCTTCGCATCAATTCCCACGCAATCGCCCCGCCCGCGCGCCCCTTTCACGGCTGCGCGGCGAGCTGCCGCTCGAGCCGGTCGAGCGTGCGGTAGCAAGGCAGCACCTGCGCTGCGCTCGCGTTCGGCTCGCGCCCCTCGCGGATCGCCGCGACGAACTCCCGGTCCTGCAGCTCGATGCCGTTCATCGACACGTCGACCTTGGACACGTCCACCTTCACGTCCTTGCCGTCGAAGAGGTCGTCGTAGCGGGCGATGTAGGTGCCCGAGTCGCCGATGTAGCGGAAGAACGTCCCCAGCGGCCCGTCGTTGTTGAACGAAAGCGACAGCGTACAGATCGCGCCGGTCGACGCTTTAAGCTGGATCGACATGTCCATCGCGATGCCAAGCTCCGGAGGCATCGGCCCCTGCACCGCGTGCGCGGTGACGACCTCGCCGCGGGCCTGGTAGGTGAAAAGGTCCACCGTGTGCGCGGCGTGATGCCATAGCAGGTGATCGGTCCACGAGCGCGGCTGGCCCAGCGCGTTGATGTTCCGGCGCCGGAAGAAATAGGTCTGGACGTCCATCTGCTGGAGATGGAACTCGCCGGCTGTGATCTTGCGCCGCACCCACTGGTGGCTCGGGTTGAACCGCCGCGTGTGCCCCACCATCGCGACCTTGCCCGACGCCTTCTGCGCGGCGACCACCGCTTCCGCGTCCGCGAGCGAATCGGCAAGCGGAATCTCGACCTGGACGTGCCGGCCGGCCTTAAGGCAGGCGATCGCCTGGCTCGCGTGCAGCTGCGTGGGGGTGGCGAGGATCACGGCGTCGACGTCCTTGCGCGCGAGGCTCTCGGCGAGATCGGTCGCGACATGGCCGACGCCGAACTTGCGCGCGACCTCCTCGGTCGCCTCGCGCGTGCGCCCGACGAGCGAGGTCACCTTGACGCCGTCGATCCTGGCGAGCGCTTCCAGATGCTTGACGCCGAATGCGCCGGCGCCGGCGAGGCAGATGTTCATTGCGGATTCTCGAGGATGATGTGCCCGACCGCCGTGTTCGACGCGGGCACGTGGTAGAAGCGGTAGACCTCGCGCGCGCGCTCCTCGAGCGCCCCGCGCATGACGAGCCACATGACGAGCTCGATGCCTTCCGAGCCGGCCTCGCGCACGTAGTCGACGTGCGGGATGCGCGCGAGCGCCTCCGGGTCCTGCGTGAGGCCGTCGAGAAAGCAGGTGTCGAATTCCTTGTTGATGAAGCCGGCTCGCGGGCCTTGGAGCTGATGCGACATGCCGCCGGTGCCCCACACCATCACGTTCAGGTTGGCGTCGAACGAGGCGACCGCCTTGCGGATCGCGCGGCCCAAGTTCCAGCAGCGGTGCCCGGTCGGCGGCGGGTACTGCACCACGTTGACCGCAAGCGGGATCACCGCGGTCGGCCACGCCGCGGGTTGGCCGAACATGAGCGACAGCGGCACGGTAAGCCCGTGATCGACGTCCATGCGGTTGACGATGGTCATGTCGAATTCGTCGAGAATCGCCGACTGCGCGATGTGCCAGGCGAGCTCGGGATGGCCCCGCACCACCGGAACCGGGCGCGGTCCCCAGCCTTCGTCGGCGGGCTGGAACGACTCCGCGCAGCCGATCGCGAAGGTCGGGATCACTTCGAGCGAGAACGCCGAGGCATGATCGTTGTAGACCAGCACCACGACGTCGGGCCGGTGCTCGGCGATCCAGCGCTTGGAAAACTCGTAGCCCGCGAACACCGGCTGCCAGTAGGGCTCGTGCGTCTTGCCTAAGTCGATCGCCGCCCCGACCGCCGGGATGTGCGACGTCGTGACGCCGGCGCTGATCCGGGCCATCGCTATTTCGTCCTGTCCGCCTTGCTGCGGTTGCCCTTCGGCGGCCGGCCGCCGGCGATCATCATCGCCTTGTACTCCTCCTCCGGCACCCCCGTCATCTTCGATGCGAGGTTCTGGAACGAAAACCCGTCGGTCGCGCCGATCTTGGCAAGGAAGTAGATGTTGCCGCCCAGCGCGATCATCCGGTTGTAGTCGCGGCCGAGCACCGCCTCGCGCTGTTCCCCGGTCATCGGAAAGCGCGCGAGGTAGGCGCGCTCGTCGGCCTTGAACGCGGCGCGGTTCTCGGCCTTCATGAGCGACATGCAGAACATGTTGAGGTGGTAGCCCAGGCGCGACTGGGTCGCGTCGAACACCGTGGTGCCGGGAATGTCCTGGAACGCCTCGTTGTAGCTCGTCATGGCGTCTAAGGCGTCGATGCAAAAGGCGTCCGAGCGGTCCCCGAATGGCGAAGGAACTGCGTCGCACCTTTTGCATCGAGGTTGATTTGAGGCGATCGTCCTAGGGGCGGCCCGTCGGACGACCGCCGGAAACAGCACGAAACAACGCGCGTCGTGCGCACACCGTCACCTTCGATCGCGTTCTGCATCGTGCTTCTACTCCTTCCAGTACAGCCGCATCGGGTTGTCGACCAGCAGCCGGCGCTGCAGTTCCGGCGTAGTCGCGATGCGCGGGACGAAGTCGACGAGCTTGCCGTCGTCGGGCATGTGGGACTTCATGTTCGGGTGCGGCCAGTCGGTGCCCCACAGCACGCGGTCAGGAAAGGTCTCGACCAGGCGCTTCGCGAACGGCACGACGTCGTCGTACCCGGGCGGTCCGGCGAGCGACAGCCGCTCGGGGCAGCTCACCTTGGACCAGATGTTCGGGTGCTCGCGCATCATGCTCACGAACCGCTCGAACTCGGGGCCATCGACCGGCTTGCCCACGTCGGGACGGCCCATGTGGTCGACCACGACCGTGGTCGGCAGCGCGGTGAAGAACTCCTCGAGCTCCGGGAGGTCCTTCGCCTCGAAATAGACGACCACGTGCCAGCCGAGCGGCGCGATCCGCGCCGCGATCTCGGACAGCACCTCGCGCGGCGTGAAGTCGACCAGCCGGCGCACGAAGTTGAAGCGGGTGCCGCGCACGCCCGCGGCGTGCATCGCGGCGAGCTCCGCGTCGGTGACGGTGCGGGCGACCGACGCGACCCCGCGTGCCCTGCCATCCGAATGCGCGAGCGCGTCGACCAGTGCCCGGTTGTCGTTGCCATGGCAGGTCGCCTGCACCACGACGTTGCGCTCGAAGCCCAGGAAGTCGCGCAGCGCGAAGAGCTTCTCCTTCGGCGCGTCGCAGGGCGTGTACTTGCGCTCCGGCGCATAGGGAAAGGCGGCGGCCGGCCCGAAGACGTGGCAGTGCGCATCGACCGCGCCCGGCAGCGGCCGGAAGCGCGGCTTGGAAGGATTCGGGTCGAACGGGATCCAGTCGGCGTCCATGGATGCGCGGCTTATCGATCAGTCGAGGTACTTCAGTCCCGCTTTCGCAAGCGGCTCGCGCATGCCGTACAGGTCGAGGCCGAGCTCGCCCGCGGCGAGGCGCGCGCGCTTGCCTTCCTCGTTCTTCTCACGCGCTTCCGCAGCCGTCGCAACCGCCGCCGCGCGCTCCCGCGGCACGACGACCACGCCGTCGTCGTCGGCGACGATCGCGTCCCCGGGATGCACCAGCATGCCCGCGCACACCACCGGGACGTTCACCGAGCCGAGCGCCGCCTTCACCGTTCCCTTGGCGTGGATCGCCTTCGACCAGACCGGGAACTTCATCTCGTGCAGCACGCGCGCGTCGCGTACGCCCGCGTCGATCACGAGCCCCCGGCAGCCGCGGGCGCGGTACGAGGTGGCCAGCAGATCGCCGAACATCCCGTCGTCGTTGTCGCTGGTCACCGCGACCACGCAGACGTCGCCGGGCTGCAGCAGTTCCGCGGCGACGTGCAGCATCCAGTTGTCGCCGGGGTGCGCGAGCACGGTGACCGCCGTGCCGGCGATCGCGGCGCCCGGCCACACCGGACGCAGGTACGGCTTCATGAGCCCGGTGCGGCCCTGCGCCTCGTGGACGGTGGCGGTGCCGGCCTTGCCCAGGCGATCGACCGCGAGGGCGTCCGCGCGCGCGATGCCGCGCACCGCGACGCCGAGCTTGCCGAATTCGGTCATTGGAACTCCTCCGTGCTCCAAGTGTGCACTCGCAACCAGGGATTGAATAGCGCTATGGCGACACTATCAGTTATGCCGTTCCGGCATTGCAACAAGACGGCGCGCGCAGCGCTCACGCGGGCTCCATCCCTTGGCGACGCTTCGCTTCGTCCGCAGCAGGCGAGGCGAGGAACGCGAGCAGCGCGCGCGTCTCCTGCGGCCGGCCCGAGGCGGCCGTGACCGCGCCCGAGAACGTGGTGACGATCGCGATTGCGGCGGGCAGCGGGCCCAGCACGTCGATGCCGTCCTGGTGGATGAGCTCCGCGAGCTGCTGGAACCCGAGGTCTGCCTCGCCGCGGGCGACGAACGCGCCGACCGGAACGCCGGGTGGCGCCTGAACCAGCGTCGGCCCGTTTCCCTGCGCGATCCCCCAGCGGGCGAACACGTTGGCGAGATGCACGCCGCTGGGGCCGGTCGAGTAGCTCACACGCCGCGCGGCGAAGACGGCGCGCCGCAGGGCGTCCTCGGTCGCGATGTCCGGATGAGCCGAGCCGGTGCGCACCGCCACCGCCACGCCTGAGCGGACCAGGTCCACGCGGGTCTCGGCGACCAGGCAACCCTCGCCGGCCAGCGCGTCGATCGCGTCGGACGCGAGGATCACGGCGTCGAACGCTTCGCCCGCGCGCACGCGCTTGGCTGCGTCCACACCGCCCACGGACTCGAGCGCCACGGGTTGCGCGTACGTCGTGCAGAGGTCGGCCAGCACCTGGCGGGTGGCCATCGACGAGACGACGCGGAGCGGGGCGTTCATGGCTTCGAGCGACGAGTCTGCGCCGCCGTTGCCTGCACCGCCAGCGCCATTGCTAGACTAGCAGCTATGCCGTTACGGCATGGGCGCATGGACCTTCGACAACTCGAGTACTTCGTCGCCGTCGTCGACCTGGGCGGCTTCACCCGCGCGTCGCGCCTGCTCGGCATCGCGCAGCCCGCCATCAGCCGTCAGGTGCGCGCGCTCGAGGTCGAGCTGCGGCAGAATCTCCTGCTTCGCAACGGCCGCGGCGCCACGCCGACGGAGGCGGGCAAGCGGCTGCTGGTGCACGCGCGCAGCATCCTGCAGCAGGTCGAGCGCGCGCGCCGGGAGGTCGACGAGGTCAAGGGCGCGCCGGTAGGGCCGGTGGTGCTCGGCCTGCCGCCCACGCTGGCCCTCGCGCACACCGCGACCAT
>JADLEZ010000263.1 GCA_020845855.1 Burkholderiales bacterium | reverse complement strand
GCTAGGGGCTAGGGAGCACCGCGATGACTCTTGCGTTCGCTCGAAGGTCGCCGAATTCGGCAGAGTCGTGCGCATCTCGAAGACGCTCCCTAGTCCCTAGTCCCCAGCCCCTAGCCCCGCCTTTCGAATTCACTTCTTCTTCACCTCGTCGCGCAACTCGCGGCGCAGGATCTTGCCCACGTTCGACTTCGGCAGCTCGCTGCGGAACTCGATGTCGCGCGGAACCTTGTAGCCGGTCAGGCGCTCCTGGCAAAACTTCTTCACGTCCTCCACCGTCAGCGCCGGGTCCTTCTTGACCACGAACAGCTTCACCGCCTCGCCGGACTTCGCATCGGGCACGCCGATGGCGGCGCACTCGAGGATGCCGGGGTGCGCGGCCAGCACGCCCTCGATCTCGTTCGGGTACACGTTGAAGCCCGAGACCAGGATCATGTCCTTCTTGCGGTCGACGATCCTCACGAACCCGCGCTCGTCCATGACGCCGATGTCGCCGGTGGCGAACCAGCCGTCCTTGTCGATGACCTTGGCCGTCTCGTCCGGCCGCTGCCAGTAGCCCGCCATCACCTGCGGCCCGCGGATGCAGATCTCGCCGGGCTGCCCGATCGGCACGTCGCGCCCGCTGTCGTCGCGCAGGACCAATTCGGTCGACGAGATGGGCAGGCCGATCGACCCGTTGTACGCGGGCAGGTCGAGCGGGTTGATGGTCGCCGCGGGCGACGTCTCGGTGAGTCCGTACGCCTCGATCAGCGGCACGCCGGTGACCTGCTTCCATTTCTGCGCCACCGC
The DNA here is from genome assembly GCA_020845855.1 of Burkholderiales bacterium. GTDB lineage: Bacteria > Pseudomonadota > Gammaproteobacteria > Burkholderiales > Casimicrobiaceae > VBCG01. Next base: position 3,298 of record JADLEZ010000263.1, on the reverse strand, counting down.
TTCCTGCACCGCCATCCCGCCGCCGAGCGTGATCTTGAGCGAGCTGAAGTCGAGTTTGCCGAAGTCGGGATTGTTGACCAGCGCGTTGAACAGCGTGTTCACCCCGGTGAAAGCCGTGAACCTGTACTTCCCCATCGTCTTGACGAAGGTGGGGATGTCGCGCGGATTCGGGATCAGGATGTTCTCGCCGCCGAGCGACATGAACACGAGACAGTTGGCCGTCAGCGAGAAGATGTGGTACAGCGGCAGCGGCGTGATGATCACCTCGCGCCGGTCCGCGTCGAGGAACGGCCGGATCCACGCCCGCGCCTGCAGCATGTTGGCGACGATGTTGCGGTTCAGCAGCATCGCTCCTTTCGCCACCCCGGTGGTCCCGCCGGTGTACTGCAAAAACGCGATGTCGTCGTGCCCGAGCTCGACCCGCGCCAGCGTGCGCTTGCGACCTTCAGCCAGCGCATCGGACAGGTGAATCGCGCCGGGCAGGTAGTACTTCGGCACCATCTTCTTCACGTGGCGCAGCACGAGGTCGACGACGATTCCCTTGAAGCCCATGAGCTCGCCGATGCTGGTGACGACCGAGTGGCGAACCTTGGTCTTGGCCACCACCTCCTGCACGGTGTGCGCGAAGTTCTCGACGCACACCAGCACTTCCGCGCCGGAGTCGTTGAGCTGGTGGTCGAGCTCGCGCGGCGTGTACAGCGGGTTGACGTTGACCACCGTGCAGCCGGCGCGCAGGGTGCCGAACAGGCAGACAGGGTACTGCAGGATGTTCGGCATCATGAGGGCCACACGGCTGCCCTTCTTGCAGCCGATCCCCTGCAGCCACGCGGCGAACGCGCCCGACAGCGTGTCGAGATCGGCGAACGTAAGGGATTTGCCCATGCAGGTGAACGCCGGCTTCGGCCCGTACTTGCCGGCGCTCTCTTCGAAAATCTCGCGCACCGAGCCGTACTCGTTGACGTCGATTTCCGCGGGAATGCCCTTCGGGTACTGCTTGATCCAGATCTGGTCCACGACGCTCCTCCTTGGCGCGCGCCCGGGAGCGCTGCGCCGCGTTCGAACCGGCAACGAAAGTACCCGCAAGTCATCCGAACCACCGGCGCTTCGCCCGTACGTGGGGCGCTGCGTCCGGCGAAAATCGTACCATCACGGGCGCTCGGCCGCCCGGATTGTTACCTGGTGGCCGCGTAATGCAGGGGCCCGCCGCGAAACGGGGCAAAGCCGGTCCCGAAAATCGCGCCCGCGTCAACGAGGTCGGCGTCCGCGACGATCCCCTCGGCGAGCGCCTTGCGAGCCTCCGCTACGTAAGGATCGATCAGGCGATCCGCGAGGCCCGCCGGCACGTCGCCGGCCTTTTGCTTCTGCGCCTTGCCGTCGACCCACGCGTAGAACCCGCGCCCGGTCTTCTTGCCGAGGTGCACCGCCTCGACCAGGTCCATGAGCCGCTTGGGCGGCGCCACGTCGCCGCCCATGAGCTTGCCGACCGACACACAGATGTCGAGGCCGACCGTGTCGGCGAGCTCGATCGGGCCCATGGGCATGCCGAAGGCGAGCGCGGCTTCGTCGACCGTCTCCGGCGCCACTCCTTCGTCCACGGCGCGCATCGCCGCCATCAGGTAAGGCGCGAGCACGCGGTTGACCAGGAAGCCGGGCGCGCTTTTCACCGGCAGCGGCAACTTGTCGATCTGGCGCACGAAGGCCGCGGCCTGCGGCACGAGCTCGGCCTTCGTATCGCGGCCGATCACGATCTCGACCAGCATCATGCGCGCGACCGGGTTGAAGAAGTGCAGGCCGACGAGCCGCGCGGGGTCGGCCAGCGCGGTCGCGATCTCCTCGAGCGGAATGCTCGACGTGTTGGTGGCGAGGATCGCGCCCGGTTTCGCCTGCCGCGAAAGCGAGGCGAAGAGCGCGCGCTTCGCGTCCACGTTTTCGTAGATCGCCTCGATGATCACGTCGGCGCGCGCCACGCCGTCGCCGGCGACGTCGGGAATCAGCCGGTCGCGCGCGTCGCGGGCACGCCGCGGATCCTTGAGGCGGTCGGCGAAGAGCTTGCCCGCGCGCTTCATCGCCGGGACGAGCCGCTCCGCGTTCTGGTCCTGCAGCGTGACCCTGAGCCCGCGCAACGCGCACCACGCGGCGATGTCGCCGCCCATCGTTCCCGCGCCCACCACGTGCACGTGCCCCGCCTCGAAGTCGCCCTCCTTGCCCAGCCCCTTCAGGCGCTCCTGCAGCTTGAACACACGCAGGAGATTCGCGGTTGTCGGCGAGCGCAGCAGCGTCGGGATCGACGCGGGATCCGCCGGCGGCACTGCGAGCGCGTTGCCGTCGTATTTCACGAAAAGCTCGAGGATCGCGTACGGCGCGGGATAGTGTGCGCGGCGCGCGCGCTTGCCGACCTCCTTCTCCGCCTGCGCCGCGATGACCTTTCGCGCCAGCGGATTCAAGGTGAGCGACAGCGGCAGCGGCAGCGCGCGCGGCGGCGGCAGCGCGCGCAGCACGCCGCGCGCGGTGTTTTCCATGATGCGCACCGGCACGCATTCGTCGGCGGCGCCGAGCTTGCGCGCGCGGCGCGCGTCGACGGATTTGCCGGTGAGCAGGAGGTCGAGCGCAGCCGGCGCGCCCACCAATCGCGGCAGGCGCTTGATGCCGCCCCATCCCGGCACGATGCCGAGCATCACTTCCGGCAGGCCGAGGCGGGTGCCGGGCTCGTCGACCACCACGCGATAGCGGCAGGCGAGCGCCAACTCGAAGCCGCCGCCGAAGCAGAAGCCGCGCACCAGCGCGAGCGTCGGGTACTTCACCTGCGCGAGGCGCTCGAAGGCTTCCCACCCGCGGCGCACGATGGCGAGCGCCCCGGCTTCGTCCTTCACTTCTCCGAACTCGCCGACGTCGGCGCCGGCGATGAAGCCGTTGTCCTTGCCGGAGCGGACGATGAGGCCCTTCGGCGGTTCCCGGTCGAGGCGATCGAGCGCCTCGCCGAATTCCGCCAGCACGTCCGCGGACAGCGTGTTGATCGAGGCACCCGCCTTGTCGAACGTCAAGGTGGCGAGGCCGTCGGCCTCGCGCGTGATCGTCCAGTGTTCCATCAGACGGTCTCGACCAGCATGGCGCCGCCCAGGCCGCCGCCCACGCAGATCGCGGCCATGCCGCGCTTGCCCCCGCTGCGGCGCAGGACGTTCAGCACGTGCAGCACGATGCGCGTGCCCGACGCGCCCACCGGATGGCCGAGCGCGATGGCGCCGCCGTCGACGTTGAGCTTGCTCTCGTCGAGCCTGCCGAGTGCGCCCGGTAGATTGAG
>JADLEZ010000262.1 GCA_020845855.1 Burkholderiales bacterium | reverse complement strand
TCGTGGTCGGCGGTCCGGCCTTCGACGTGCCGGTCGCGAACGCGGCGCAGCTGGTCCTGCTGCGCGGCGTGCCGGCGGGCGCGTTGATGGCGTTGCTGCGCCGCGCGCGCCTGGTACTGGTCAACGGGGGCGACACGCTCGCGCAGGCGCTGGCGCTCGGCCGGCCCTGCGTCGCCGTGCCGATCGCCGGCGATCAGGCGGCGCGCATCGCGCGCGCCGCCGCACTCGGCGTGGTCGCCGCGCCGGCGGTGGAGTGGGTGGCTGCCGAGTGCACGCGGCTGCTCGACGACCCGGCGGCCTCGGCTGCGCTGCAATCGCGGCTCGCGACGCTAGGCTGGCGCGATGCGACGCCGCTGATCCTCGAGCGCATCGGGGCCCATCTCGGCCTCGACTGAGGCGCGCAGGAAATCGGCAAGCGTGCCGCGATCGCGCGGGCGAAGCGCGGCACGGTGCGCGATCCAGGCTTGTCAGTCGCGCGAGTTAGGTATTGCTTCAGGTTCCCGAATGCCTCGGGATTTTCTGCCAACGTCCATGGCAGCCAGGAATGCCGTCGATTCGCCGGTCAATTGGCGGCCAGGACGAATTGCTGCAACTCCTCGAACAACTGCTCCGACTTCCGTAGCGGCTTCTCGATGAACAGCCGGAACTCCTTGTTGGCCGTGAACCACCTGACCTCCGTCCATGTTCGTCCGGTCTCTTCCCTCCAGACGGCGAACTGGAAAGGCAGGCCATTCACTGTGTCGTCCACCAACTCCTCCGGTACGACGATATAGCTTCCTGCGGCGACATAGTCGTATTCCTCCAGGACGACTCTGCCAAGCTGGGGAACCGTCATTGCGCGCGCGACGCCAGTCCAGCCTCCATCGACGAATCCGCCTGCCGGCATCACGCCTTTCAATTCCGCTTTGCTGAAAATCGTTCTTTCCAGCGGGAACGGCGCGACACGGAGTTGACCAACGATATCCGCCATTGCGGGCCGCAGCCGCGAACGGTCGCGCGGCTCCTCGAAATAGCCATGCAGCATGGCGGAACGTCCCGGTGGCGATTTCATCCAGCCTTGTGTCCGCATCTCATCGCGGTTTCTGATGATGCCTGCGCGTGCAACTTCGTTGTGAGGAGAACTGGCCAGTGGGCGAACCACAACCCTGCCGGGAACGATCGAATCCGGAAACCCAGGCGGTGGCGTTCGACGAAGCGATTGGGAAATGGCCGGGGAGGTGATCGCCAGCGAGCAAAAGCACAGAGCGATCATTGGACGGTGAGTCTTCATTCTTCGCACTCCTCGAGGGATGCGGTGCCGTCCCGTTTTTCGCGGTGCTGCATCAGCTCGCGGTAGGCCGCCTCGGTTTCGCGGCGGACGTTTTCGAGATGGTAGGGCGAGAGATCGTGCGTCGTGCGCGGTGGCGGCGCGGCGGCGAGCTCGCGCAGCGCGCCGGCCATGGCGCCGACGTCGTCGATGGGCACGAGCCGCCCCGGATAGCGCGCGAGGATTTCCGCAGGACCCTGGGTGAGGGTCGCGAGCACGGGCACGCCGGCATCGAGCGCTTCGAACAGCACGCGGCCGAGCGGCTCGCTGCGCGATGGGCTCACGAACAGGTCGAAGGCCTGGTAGAAGTCCTTCGCGTCCGCGCGGAAGCCGAGGAAGCGCACCGGCAGGCCGGCGGCGAGCTTCTCGAGCTCCGCCCGTTCGCGCCCGTCGCCGATCAGCGCGAGGCGCGCCCGCGGCAGTGCCGCCTCGCGGAAGCCGCGGATCAGCACGTCGAAGCCCTTCGAATGCGCCAGCCGGCCGACTCCGCCGATCAGCAGCTCGCCGGGCGCCGCGCCGCAATCGGCCCGCAGCTGCGCGATGCGCGCCGCTTCCAGCCGCGGATGCGGCAGCAGCGATTCGTTGATGTCGAATACCCGGCCGCGATAATCCGCCAGGTCCTTCTTCTGCCACTGCGCGATCACGATCAGGCCGTCCATCTGCAGGAAGTGGGGGCCGTTGACCCACATGTGCAGCGTCGCGACCGTGGCGCAGGGCGGGCGCAGGCGGGCGACCAGGCGCGTGCTCTTGCGCAGATGGGTGTGGATCACGTCCGGGCGCCATTCGCGCACCAGGCGCGCGAGCCCCGGAGCGGGGAACCAGTCGCCGAGCTCGCGTACCTGCACGCGCGGGTCGAGATGATCGACGATCGACACGCCGGCGCGGCTGCGGTGGGCGCGGCGCAGGGCGAGCGCGACCTCGTGCGAGTCGCAGAGCGCGTTGCACATTTCCGCGGTCGCGCGCTCGGTGCCGGCGAAGCCGCTCGAGAACAGGGTGTGCAGGATGCGCATCGCGCGTCGTTCCTCGTCCTTCGTCCTTCGTCCTTCGTCCTTCGTCCTTAGTCCTTACGTCCTTGCGTCTGCCGTTCGCCGTCAGCGCCGCGCGAGGATCGCGCGCGCGGCATTGTGGCCCGGCAGGCCGGTGACGCCGCCGCCTGGATGTGCGCCCGAGCCGCACAACCAGAGGCCCCGCACCGGTGTGCGGTAGTCGCCCCAGCCGAGCACGGGACGCGCGGCCCAGAGCTGGTCGAGACCGAGCGCGCCGTGGAAGATGTCGCCGCCGGCGAGGCCGAAGCGGCGCTCGAGATCGAGCGGCGAGAGCGCCGAGCACGCGATCACGCTGGCGCGAAAGCCCGGCGCGCAGCGCTCGACGGTGTCGATCACGAGCTTGGCCGCGGCGTCGCGCTCGGCCTCGTC